>NZ_JADYXE010000152.1:0-639 GCF_015864465.1 Pseudoalteromonas sp. SWN29 | reverse complement strand
ATACAATCAGTGAAGGCCCGAGCGATAAGGCATGTGCAGACGCGGATGATCTGCTCGAAGAGTTCACAGGTAAACAATTCCAATTAGCTAAGATTAAAGACGAAGACCTGGCTGAGTATCTGGAACGCCTGACGGCAATCAAGAACAAGTATTTCGAAGAAGAATAATTATCCTGCGGCCTTCGGGCCGCTTTAACTGAGGGTCAGAAATATGGCTATTTTAGCTAAGAAAAGTGGTCTTATGATTTCAGGGCGAGTTATAGAAGAAACAGATAACTTTGTATGCTTCCACGCGACAGATAACAAACGTCCTACGTATGTACAAAAGTCTGATAAAACGCAAAAAGTTTTCGACGGTGATTTTTCTATGGACGACGTTTTCGTGTGGATTAATTCTGTGAGGGTAAAGAAATGATCTACCAACTCTACCGCGCCGTCGACCGGCGGGATAACACAGAGGCGCTATGGCTGCTACGTGCGCCGTCAGGTGCGCACCTGATGGTAGAGATGGCGTACTTAGGCAAAGTACCGCGTCCTAAAGACATAGGCCGTCACGTGTCGCAAATTAAGCGCACGACATTCGCCAAACCTGACTTTTATGTCTTCGAGTCGATGTATGGATGGGCCATGCACTGCGACC
>NZ_JADYXE010000151.1:0-641 GCF_015864465.1 Pseudoalteromonas sp. SWN29 | reverse complement strand
TAACGACCGAACAGGTACTCGCCGGTGTCGAAGTAGTTCTGCCAGAAACGGTTGGGCTGCGGGTCGGCGTAGGGAACCACCATTTCGCTAATCGACCCGCGATACATGATTGGGCGGTCGACACCCTGGTCGGCAAAGCTGAGGTTGCGCATGATGAGACCCTCGCGCATGTCGAACCCGATCTGGAATTTCCAGTTGCCCCACTCGCCCTGTTCACCGTCGACGAGATAGCTGGGGCCTTCCGGCTGAGTGATGACGATCGGCTTGAGCGCATCGAGCGGTGGACCCTGCACTGCCGGGTCGTCGTAATTGCCGCCCTCGGCGGGGATCGGATATACCTCGCTGTCGACAATGCGCGTCACTTTCATCGCGGCAATGTCGACGTAGGCGGCGAGACCGTCAATCGGGTGCGCCCACACGTGGTCGCCCACGTAGTCAGAGCGGAACGCGAAGATACGCAGAATGCGGCGACCCTCCTCTTCGGGAAAGTCGTAGTAGCCGGAGGAGAGCGGCACAACTTCGACGTCGTTTACGGTGACGCCGCGCTTCGCAAGAGCCGCGATCCAGCCTTCGTCTTGGGCGACGATCTCGCCGACGAGCTCGAATTCTGTGTCGAGGATAGGCAATTGTCCCGCTGATCC
>NZ_JADYXE010000150.1:0-647 GCF_015864465.1 Pseudoalteromonas sp. SWN29 | reverse complement strand
CTACAAATTCGAACAAAGAAGGTTCGTTTTTAATGAAGTTAACCGTAACCTTACCGTCTCTAAATGTTTGGTGCTTTAAAATATTATCTAAGAACGCCATATTGCTTTCTACGCCTCTAATACGGAACTCTGCCAATGCTCTACGCATTTTACGGCAAGACCCATCTAAGGTTCTACTAATTGCAGAAACCTTAACAAGCATAGAATCAAAAAATGGAGAAATACGTACTCCTTGATAAATACTACCAGCATCTAAACGAATACCAAAACCGGAAGCACTTCTATAGGTTGTAACTACACCATAATCTGGTTTAAAATCGTTTGCAGGATCTTCTGTTGTAATTCTACATTGTAAAGCATAGCCCGTAATCTTTACAGATTCTTGATCCTGTATTTTTATTTGCTGATCTGACAGTTTGTAACCACGTGCAATAAATAGTTGTTCTTTTACTAAATCTATATTGGTAATCATTTCTGTTACCGTATGCTCTACTTGTATTCTTGGGTTTACTTCTATAAAGTAAATACTACCATCGTCATCTACCAAAAACTCTACTGTACCTATATTATTATAGTTTACAGCTTTACAAATATCTATAGCGTACTTATACAAACTATCTCTAGTTTCTTGTGGCAAGCCTATAGAT
>NZ_JADYXE010000149.1:0-651 GCF_015864465.1 Pseudoalteromonas sp. SWN29 | reverse complement strand
AGGTTTTGAAAGCCCTGGGGTGAAGCCGTTTTGCGGTGGAGGTCAGGAGCGTCCGATCCTTGAGAACTCAACAGCGTGCACAATGTCAAATGCCAAAAACCCGACTGTGTTTATGGGAATTGTTCTAATCAGAACGGTTTCGTTTATGCAGCGGATTCCTTTGGAAAAAGATATAAACAACAAAGCAAGTCAGTATTGATTTGTTCTGTCAGTTTCAAACTTGTTGCCTCGACACCCTATTCCGGGTGCGGGTGACGCAAGATGTGCATCGACGAGCTTGCTTGTTGGTGCAATCAAACATTTATGGAGAGTTTGATCCTGGCTCAGGATGAACGCTGGCGGCGTGCTTAACACATGCAAGTCGAACGATGAAGCCGGAGCTTGCGCTGGTGGATTAGTGGCGAACGGGTGAGTAACACGTGAGTAACCTGCCCTTGACTCTGGAATAAGCGTTGGAAACGACGTCTCATACCGGATACGAGCTTCAGCCGCATGGCTAGGAGCTGGAAAGAATTTCGGTCAAGGATGGACTCGCGGCCTATCAGGTAGTTGGTGAGGTAATAGCTCACCAAGCCTACGACGGGTAGCCGGCCTGAGAGGGTGACCGGCCACACTGGAACTGAGACACGGTCCAGACTCCTACGGGAGGCA
>NZ_JADYXE010000148.1:0-654 GCF_015864465.1 Pseudoalteromonas sp. SWN29 | reverse complement strand
TTTTCGTCCGTCACTTCTTCCAAGTAGCCTAAGCATTCTTCTCCGATGTCAGCGACATTACCTGTCGCTATAACCTTACTGGCTTTATCGGAAACAAGACGCGCTACAAGATTAAAAGCGGCTTGCTTAAATTCGGTTTCAGTCGCATAAAAAATCATCAGCTAACGCCCTTCGGTTGTTGGGTCAATCATTAATCATTGATAACAGAAAAGACTGTTATCAATGATTAATAATTCGACCGTCTGTAAAACGGTTAAATTATTAATTCTTATCAACTCTTAGAACGTACCGAGATAAAAAGAGTTACAACACATACAACGGTTAGAACGACAGTAAGGAAAAATATAAACTTAAACATTAAACCTAATACTTTTGAGCGCTGCCGCTGATGCCAATAATAGGACAATGATTAAATACTAAAAATGTAATTTACTAATGCGATCTCTAAAAATCAAAAGAGCAATAGAAAGAAAAACAACTAAAAGAAATATAAAAAAAGCCTTAATGAATAACAATAATTCATCAGACAACAAGACATGCATTTCTAAGAAAGGCTGATAGTTCATAGCCATTACTCCAAGTTGGAAGGAACAGACGTTCCATTAACTGGATAAGCATTAGAACCATAAGAGAAAGCTAGTTTTTCAAGGTGCG
>NZ_JADYXE010000018.1:0-79024 GCF_015864465.1 Pseudoalteromonas sp. SWN29 | reverse complement strand
AGAGCAGCCAAGTAACCTTGAACCCCTGTTACCTTGGAATATTAAGCAAGGCTAGGTGTCGTTAGCCATACGCTTACATTTGAAATAGTCAGAAGCTGAGATTTGAATTCATTAGCTATGTTTTATTTAAGAAGTGAGTTTAGTTAGGCCGCAATGGTTAGCGCTACTATGAGGTTCTTAGTACCGGCATATAGATAAGAGAGCGAACACAATATCTTCTGATCAGATCTAATAAATAAAAACTTCATCAGGGATTGCTTAATGGTAGTTAAATTCGAAGTGCTATCATTAATAACTGTAAATCACTATATATAGTGGGAATGATCTTTAAATAGCATCTGATAGGCTATTTTGGATGAATGGTAAGTAAAGGGTAACTAGGCAGATCTATTAAAATAGCTGTCAAAACAACTTATCGATTCAGAATCTATGAGTCGATGAACATAATAGAAGGTAATTACTCGTTCATATAGTTTGACAAATTTTAGGCAAGAAAAAGCCGAGCATAAGCTCGGCTTTTAGGTTTCTTTAAGACTTACTCTGCAGACTGTGCGTCTTCTTGAACTGCTTCGCTAGTCGCTGGGCGACCAACTAGTTCAATATAAGCCATTGGTGCATTATCACCAGTACGGAAGCCACACTTAAGAATACGAGTGTAACCACCTGGACGATCCGCGTTACGTGGACCGATTTCACTGAATAATTTACCAACAACTTCATTATCACGCGTGCGAGCAAACGCTAAACGGCGATTTGCTACACTGTCAGTCTTAGCCAGTGTGATTAAAGGTTCAATTACACGACGTAACTCTTTCGCTTTAGGCAAAGTAGTTTTGATGATTTCATGTTTCACCAAAGAACCTGCCATATTGCTAAACATCGCTTTACGATGGCTACTGTTACGGTTTAATTGACGACCACTCTTACGATGGCGCATGACCCTATCCTTCTAACTAAACTAATATAGTGATTTAGATTATTCAGCTAAACTTGCAGGTGGCCAATTTTCTAGGCGCATGCCTAGAGAAAGTCCACGTGAAGCTAGCACGTCTTTAATTTCAGTTAGAGACTTCTTACCTAAATTAGGCGTTTTAAGAAGCTCAACTTCAGTGCGCTGAACTAAATCACCGATATATTGAATTTGCTCGGCTTTCAAACAATTTGCTGAGCGTACTGTTAATTCAAGGTCATCAACTGGACGAAGTAGAATAGGATCGAATTCTGGCTTCTCTTCTTTCTCTTCTGGCTCAGTTACATCACGTAAATCTACGAATGCATCTAATTGCTCAGCTAAGATAGTAGACGCACGGCGGATCGCTTCTTCTGGATCTAAAGTGCCGTTTGTTTCCATATCAATGATTAACTTGTCTAAATCTGTACGTTGCTCAACTCGAGCTGATTCAACCGAGTACGCAATACGTTCAACTGGGCTAAATGATGCATCAAGCAACAATCTACCAATTGGACGCTCATCGTCATCAGAGGATAAACGACTAGATGCCGGCACATAACCACGACCACGTTCAACACGAATACGCATGCTGATCTCGCTGTTATTTGTAGTTAAATTACAAATAACGTGATCTGGATTAGCAATTGTTACATCGCCATCGTGCTGAATATCAGCCGCAGTAACAGGGCCTACACCAGATTTAGTCAGGGTCAGAAAAACTTCATCTTTGCCTTCTAACGTTACTGCTAAACCTTTAAGGTTTAATAGTATTTCAATGATGTCTTCTTGAACGCCTTCTTTCGCGCTGTACTCATGTAATACACCGTCGATTTCAACTTCAGTTACTGCACATCCAGGCATAGATGAAAGTAATATACGGCGTAAAGCATTACCCAGAGTATGGCCAAAACCACGCTCTAATGGTTCTAAAACTATTTTAGAACGCGTTGGGTTGATAGCGTCGATGTCGACTAACCTTGGTTTTAGAAATTCTGTAACAGAACCCTGCATTTTATCCTCTCTTAACTCTTAACTTTACTTAGAGTAAAGTTCGACGATTAGTTGTTCATTAATGTCCGCAGACAGGTCTGAACGCTCAGGTAGACGCTTAAAGCTGCCTTCCAATTTCTTACCGTCAACTTCAACCCAAGTCGGCTTTTCACGTTGCTCAGCCAACTCTAGAGCAGCGATGATACGTGCTTGTGTCTTAGACTTCTCACGGATTACAACAGTATCTTCTGGAGTAATTACGTATGAAGGAATGTTCACAACACGACCATTAACTAAAATCGCTTTATGGCTTACTAACTGGCGTGCTTCTGCACGTGTGCTAGCAAAACCCATGCGATATACAACATTGTCTAAACGTTGCTCTAAAAGCTGTAACAAGTTTTCACCTGTGTTGCCTTTAAGGCGAGCAGCTTCTTTGTAGTAGTTACGGAATTGCTTTTCTAATACACCGTATATACGACGTACTTTTTGCTTTTCACGTAATTGTAAACCGTAATCAGATAAGCGACCTTTACGAGCGCCGTGCTGACCAGGTGCAGTCTCAAGTTTACACTTAGAGTCGATAGCTCTTACGCCGCTCTTAAGGAACAGGTCAGTACCTTCACGACGACTCAGCTTGAGCTTAGGGCCCAAATATCTTGCCATGTTATTTCTCCTAACCTATTGTTAAACGCGACGTTTCTTCGGTGGACGACAACCATTATGTGGTATAGGCGTCACGTCAGTAATGTTGGTAATACGGTAACCAGCAGCATTCAAAGCACGTACAGCAGATTCACGACCTGGACCTGGACCTTTAATGAAAACTTCTAGATTTTTTAAACCGTATTCTTGAGCAGCAGTACCTGCACGCTCTGCAGCAACCTGAGCAGCAAATGGTGTAGATTTACGTGAACCACGGAAACCTGAACCACCGGCAGTAGCCCATGATAGTGCATTACCTTGACGGTCGGTAATCGTTACAATAGTGTTGTTGAAAGACGCATGAACATGAGCCATACCATCAGCAACTTGTTTTTTAACCTTTTTACGACGAATTGGTGTCTTAGCCATAATACTATCCCCTTATCGCTTAATAGGCTTACGTGGACCCTTACGGGTGCGCGCGTTAGTCTTAGTTCTTTGACCACGTAGTGGTAAAGAGCGACGGTGACGTAGGCCACGATAACAACCAAGGTCCATAAGGCGCTTGATATTTAAAGTAACTTCACGACGAAGATCACCTTCAACAGTGTACTTGCCAACTGCATCACGCAGTACGTCAAGAATTTCGTCTGAAAGTTCACCGATTTTTGTGGTCTCGGCGATACCAGTCGCTACTAAGATAGCCTTAGAGCGAGTCTTACCTATGCCATAAATAGCTGTTAAACCAATAACTGCATGTTTATGATCAGGGACGTTAATGCCAGCAATACGGGCCACTAACACATCTCCTATATTCGAATTTGGTAATCATCTGTTTGAAAAGCCCGTAAGGATACTCAAACGAAGACCAAATTACTACTAAAAACACAGGCCGAGAAAACTCAGCCTGCACGCTGTTTACTTAGCCTTGCCTTTGCTTATGCTTAGGCTCACTGCAAATTACGCGTACTACACCAGCACGTTTAATAACTTTACAGTTACGGCATATTTTCTTAACGGAAGCACGTACTTTCATTGCTCAACTCCGTAAACTGACCTTATCGACCGTAGCCTTTAAGGTTCGCTTTTTTCAGCACAGAATCATACTGATGAGACATCAGGTGAGTCTGTACTTGTGCCATAAAGTCCATGATTACTACAACGATAATCAAAACTGATGTACCGCCGAAGTAGAATGGCGTTTGCCACGCCATCGTCATGAATTCAGGCACCAGACAGATAAAGGTTATATACAAAGCACCTGCCAATGTCAGGCGTGTCATCACTTTATCAATGTATTTAGATGTCTGCTCACCTGGACGAATACCTGGGATAAATGCGCCAGATTTCTTAAGGTTATCTGCTGTTTCACGAGGGTTAAAAACCAACGCTGTATAGAAAAAGCAGAAGAAGATAATAGCTGCTGCTAGTACAAGTGAGTACAACGGTTGACCTGGGGTCAACGTAGTAGCTACAGCTTGTAATACATCAGCAACTGGACCTTCACCTTGGCCGAACCAGCTAGCAATTGTACCAGGGAACAGAATTATACTACTAGCGAAGATTGGTGGAATAACACCCGCCATATTTACTTTTAGTGGTAAATGCGTGCTTTGAGCAGCAAATACTTGACGACCTTGTTGGCGTTTAGCGTAGTTAACAACAATACGACGTTGTCCACGTTCAAAAAACACTACAAGATAAGTAACAGCGAATACGATTACCGCAACCATCAGTAGTACAAAAACATTCAAATCACCTTGGCGCGCCATTTCGACTGTCGAACCAATAGCAGACGGCAAGTTAGCTACAATACCAACAAATATTAGAACTGAGATACCGTTACCGATACCGCGTTCTGTAATTTGTTCACCCAACCACATAAGGAACATAGTACCAGTCACTAAACTCACCACTGCGGTGAAATAGAAACCCATACCAGGGTTAACAACTAACCCCTCCATCATGCCCGGTAAGCTAGAAGCAATACCGATTGATTGAATAGTAGCTAGCACAAGCGTGCCATAGCGTGTGTACTGGCTAATTTTTTTACGCCCTTGCTCACCTTCTTTCTTAAGCTCTATAAACGGAGGATACATATGCGTTAATAGTTGCGTAATAATCGAAGCCGAGATATACGGCATAATACCCAGTGCTAACACTGAAGCTCGCTCAAGAGCACCACCACTGAACATGTTGAACATTTCAACAATGGTGCCCTTTTGTTGCTCGAAGAAATCGGCAAGTACAGCGGCGTCAATCCCAGGGATCGGCACAAATGAACCTAGACGGTAAATTATGATAGCACCCAATACGAAGAGTAATCGGCGCTTCAATTCCGAAAGTCCACCTTGTGCACTTTTTGTATCTTGACCTGGTTTAGCCATTAGTACTTCCTTAGTCTTCTACCTTGCCTCCGGCAGCTTCAATAGCTTCGCGAGCACCTTTAGAGGCTTTAAGGCCTTTAACGGTAACAGCGCGTGAAACTTCGCCAGATTTAACAACTTTAACGAAAAGAACGTTCTTTTTAACTAGACCAGCTGCTTGTAACGCGCTTAGGTCTACCACATCGCCTTCAACTTTAGCGATTTCAAAAAGGTTTATTTCTGCAGATACTAAAGATTTGCGAGAAGTGAAACCAAATTTAGGTAGACGACGTTGCATAGGCATTTGACCGCCTTCAAAACCAACGCGCACTTTGCCGCCAGAACGTGATTTTTGACCTTTGTGACCACGACCACCAGTCTTACCTAGACCAGAACCGATACCACGACCAACACGTTTTGGAGCAGTTTTTGAACCTGCAGCAGGTGAAAGTGTATTCAAATGCATCGAATTAACCCTCTACCTTAACCATGTAAGAAACCTTGTTTATCATACCACGTACACATGCTGTGTCTTCTAACTCAACAGTGTGGTTGATACGACGTAAACCAAGACCGCGTAATGTAGCTTTATGTTTCGGTAAACGACCGATAGAGCTTTTTACTTGTGTTACTTTTACAGTTTGATTTGCCATGGTTACCCCAGTATTTCGTCTACGCGAAGGCCACGTTTTGCAGCGATTGACTGTGGAGAATTCATATTCTCAAGAGCCGAAATCGTTGCACGTACCACGTTGATTGGGTTAGTAGAACCGTAACATTTAGAAAGTACGTTCTGCACACCAGTCACTTCAAGTACTGCACGCATAGCACCACCTGCAATGATACCAGTACCTTCAGATGCTGGTTTCATGAACACTAGTGAGCCAGCATGACGTCCCTTAACAGGATGCTGTAATGTGTTGCCATTTAGGTCTACGTTGATCATGTTACGACGTGCTTTTTCCATTGCTTTTTGAATAGCAGCTGGAACTTCACGTGCTTTACCATAACCGAAACCTACTTTACCTGCGCCATCACCAACTACAGTTAGTGCAGTAAAGCTAAAGATACGACCACCTTTAACTACTTTAGACACACGGTTCACCGCGATTAGCTTTTCAGCTAGATCAGGCTGTTGTTGCTTTGCTTCTACGTTAGCCATAGTCTACTCCTAGAATTGCAAACCGGCTTCACGCGCAGCATCAGCTAGCGCCTTCACACGGCCGTGATATTTAAAGCCACTGCGATCAAAAGCAATCTTTTCGATGCCTTTGTCAGCCGCACGTTCAGCAACCGCTTTGCCAACTGCTTGCGCAGCTTCAACGTTACCGGTGCCTTTAACTGTTTCGCTAATAGCCTTTTCAACAGTAGAAGCAGCAGCCAGTACATTACCCTCAGCATTTACAACTTGAGCGTAGATGTGACGTGGCGTGCGGTGGATAACAAGACGCGTTGTGCCTTGTTCAATATAATTTCTACGAGTGCGTTTAGCACGACGTAGACGAGCTGTTTTTTTATCCATCGTCTTACCTTACTTCTTCTTAGCCTCTTTACGGCGTACATTCTCATCTGAATAACGAACACCCTTGCCTTTATAAGGCTCAGGTTTACGGTATGCACGAATGTTAGCAGCTGTTTGACCAACTAACTGCTTATCTACGCCCTTAACTAGAACTTCTGTTTGGCTTGGAGTTTCAATCGTAATTCCTTCAGGAACTGCGAAATTAACTGGGTGTGAGAAGCCAAGAGTTAAATCTAATGTTTTACCCTTAGCTGCAGCACGGTAACCCACGCCTACTAACTGAAGTTTCTTCTCGTAACCTTCATGCGTACCAACAACCATGTTGTTGATTAGAGCGCGAGCAGTACCTGCTTGAGCCCATGCATTCGCTACGCCATCACGAGGTAAAGTAGTAATAACGTTGTCATTAACTTGTACTTCAACAGCGTTGTTGATAGTACGAGTAAGTTCACCGTTTTTGCCTTTAACTGTGATTTCCTGGCCTTTTAATGTAACTTCTACACCGGCAGGAACAGTAATTGGTGCCTTTGCTATGCGAGACATAGTTCCCCTCCGATTAAGCTACAAAACCAATGATTTCACCACCAACACCAGCACTACGTGCTGTGCGGTCTGTCATTAGGCCTTTAGAAGTTGATACGATAGCGATACCAAGACCACCCATTACCTTAGGTAATTGGTCACGTTTCTTATAGATACGTAGACCAGGGCGACTTACACGCTGGATATTTTCAATTACAGCTTTGCCTTCGAAGTACTTCAATTCGATAGAAAGCTCAGGTTTAGTTTCACCGTTAACGGCGAAATCTACGATATAACCTTCGTCTTTTAGTACTTTAGCTAATGCTACTTTCAGCTTTGAAGTTGGCATCGTTACAGATACTTTCTTCGCTGATTGACCGTTACGAATTCGTGTGAACAAATCCGCGATAGGATCTTGCAAGCTCATAGTCTTACTCCCATGATTCTATTACCAGCTAGCCTTTTTAAGGCCAGGAATTTCACCGCGCATAGCTGCTTCGCGAACTTTAATACGGCTCATGCCGAATTTGCGAAGGAAACCATGTGGGCGGCCCGTAATGTTACAACGATTACGTTGACGTGCAGGGCTAGAATCACGAGGTAAAGCTTGTAGCTTAAGTACCGCGTCCCAACGATCATCTTCAGATGTATTAACATCACTGATGATAGCTTTTAGTGCTGTGCGCTTTTCAGCGAACTGAGCAACTAGTTTTGTGCGCTTTGCTTCGCGCGCTTTCATAGAATTCTTTGCCATAACCCTACCCTTATTTCTTAAATGGGAAGTTAAACGCTTCTAACAACGCACGGCCTTCCTCATCAGATTTCGCAGAAGTAGTGATAGTAATATCCATACCGCGTACACGGTCTACTTTATCGTAATCGATTTCTGGGAAGATGATTTGTTCACGTACGCCCATGCTGTAGTTGCCACGTCCATCAAAAGACTTAGCACTTACGCCACGGAAGTCACGAATACGTGGGATAGCGATTGATACCAAACGCTCAAAAAAGTCCCACATACGCTCGCCGCGTAGGGTTACTTTACAACCAATCGGGTAACCTTCACGCACTTTGAAGCCAGCAACAGATTTGCGTGCTTTAGTGATTAGAGGTTTCTGACCAGAGATTGCTGCTAGATCCGCTACTGCGTTATCTAAAATCTTCTTGTCAGCTAGGGCTTCGCCCACGCCCATATTCAATGTGATCTTTTCGATCTGAGGGACTTGCATGACAGAGCTGAAACCAAACTTCTCTTGAAGTTCAGCAACTACTTTGTCTTTATATACTTCATGCAGTTTCGCCATCATTCTACTCCAACTATTAGATAGTTTTACCAGTAGATTTAAAGATACGTAATTTCTTACCATCTTCAATCTTGAAACCTACACGATCAGCTTTACTCGTTTCCGAGTTGAAGATCGCAACGTTTGATGCATCCATAGATGCTTCTTTCTCAACAATGCCGCCAGCTTGGTTCAATTGTGGAACCGGCTTTTGGTGTTTCTTGATCAAGTTTATGCCTTCGACAAAGATTCGACCAGATTCAGTAACAACTGAAAGCACTTTTCCGCGCTTACCTTTGTCTTTACCTGCTAGTACGATTACTTCGTCATCACGACGTATTTTTGCTGCCATGATTGGCTCCTTACAGTACTTCTGGGGCTAGTGAAACGATTTTCATGAACTTATCATTACGAAGTTCGCGAGTCACAGGGCCGAAAATACGTGTACCAATTGGCTGCAAGTTATCATTTAAGATAACAGCCGCGTTGCTGTCAAAACGGATCAGAGAACCATCTGGACGGCGAACACCTTTTCTGGTACGCACAACTACCGCGTTTTTAACATCACCTTTCTTCACTTTACCGCGAGGAATAGCTTCTTTTACAGAAACTTTAATGATGTCGCCAATCGCTGCGTAGCGACGGTGTGAACCACCAAGGACTTTTATACACTGCACTTTGCGAGCGCCGCTGTTATCAGCAACTTCCAGCTGAGTTTGCATTTGGATCATGTTAATGACCTCCGGTGTAGTAATTACAACGTGTCTAAAATTTGTTTAAAAATCAGACATTTCGATTAAATCCCAATCAAAAAACAAACGAGTTGTCTCTTAAGGGCGGGCAATTGTACCAGCATTGAGGAGGTAGCGATAGGTTATTTTTTAATTAATTTGGAGTGTATGGTTATTAAAGTCGAGTAATTACGGCTATGTAGCTATTTTACAGGTGGTTACAAAACAAACAAGGCACTATATAAGTGCCTTGTTTACGTCAGCTGTAGTTGATTAACCAAATAAACCTTTTAATTTATCTTTAATCTTATCTTTTGCTTTGTCTTTGGCTTTTTCTTTAGCCTCATCGACTTTCTGCTTAGCTTCATCTTTGAGCGCATTGCCTACATCAAGCTTTATACCAACATCATGGAAAGGCCCTTTTATACGTAATGGTATTTTAAAACCACTACTGTCATCAGTAGTTCCCTGTCCTTCGATTGATCCAACTATGCCCGTAACCAAACGATAGTTAACCATTGTTTGCGGTAAATCGACGTCCCCTTCACCAGATATTCTAATAAGTGGGCTGATAAGTGATAAATCAGTATTTTTACCAATACCATTAGTAAAGTTGAAGCTTCCCGTTAGTGCAGAGAAATCCGTTTGCTCAGATTCTTCAAACCCTGTATCTAACCCTTCAGATGCTGCACCAAAGTTTCCTGAAATAAGCTCCTTACCTTTACGTACCATCTCAGCTATATTCGCACCTTTTACAGCTCCATCAGCAAACTCAAATCCAAGCTTTCCGTTAAGCGCACCAATAAACGACTTTTGACTTTGGCCAGTTGTGTTTAGGTTCCAATTTAAAGACCCCTTACCCATTAGCTTGTCAAAACCTGCCGCATCCGTTAATAAAGGCTGTGCATCTATACCAGCTAAGTCAAAGTTAGTTGATATTTTATAAGGTACTTGTTGTGCGTTTACATTGATAACGCCTTTACCTGACCCTTCATAAGCAGAAAAGCTATCTAGGCTTAGTTTTGCAATGCAATTTTTTAAAGCAACAGTAAATTGATTTGCGCCCAACTTAATATCGTTAGCTTTTAATCCACTTGAACGAATAACTACATTCGCATCTAGTGAATTTAACGCACTTAGATCAATTTTAGTGTCATCCCATACTATTGGCTCTGCAGGTTTATCATTTTGCTCTACTGGCTCTTCTTGTTTTGCTACTGCTTCAGGTAGGTACGGGTTTAAATCAAGCATACCTAAATCAATATCAGCATTTACAGCTAAACGCTTACCTAGGTTAAGCTCGCTCTTACCTTTTATTTCCAATGCGTCTAACGTCGCAACTAAATCTTCTAAATTAAATTTCTCACCTGCTAGGTGCATTTTACCGTTTACACTAAATGCGTTAAATGCATTTTCTTTTGCACCTAACTCTACACCTTGCCATTTCGCAATGTTTTTAACTGACTCACCATTTAATGCTAACTGGCCTTTAATATCTTGGCCTTGCTGAGCAATGCTTCCTTCGAAAGTTAAATCAACTAAACGAGAATCTAAGCTTTGTTTAACATTAAAAGTAGCACCTTCAATTGCTTTGGCCGGAGTATCTAGTTTTACATCAAGCTCAAAGCGTTCTTGCATATAAGTAATACCACCTTTTACTTCTAATGTTTTACGAAGTGAAGGAAGTAAAATAGCGAGCTCTAAATCACTAATTTGTTGTTTAGCACCTGTTTGGCCATCTAGGTAGGTAAATGTACCGCCATAAATAGCAACCTCACCTAATTCAATATCAAAGTTATCTGGAAGCTTTATCGCTTCACCTGATTGGCTTTGCTCTTTAGGTTGCTCTGCAACTGCATCAAACAACTGCCAATTAGCTTTTCCATTTTTGTCGGTTTCTAATAGAATATTTGGTTCGTTTATAACAAACTTATCTAATTTAAACTCACCACCAAATAATGAAAACCAAGGTATGTGTACAGCAAGCTGTTTCATACTCGCCATATCGGCGCGCGAACCTGATTCCATGTTTGCAAAATGCACGTCGTTAAGTTCTAACTTTAATGCAGGGAATACGCTAAGTGTTTTATCACCTTTAATAGTAAGAGTACGCCCAGTTGTTTGTTCTACCTGCTGCGACACTTTATTAAAAATAGTATCAGTAGGGATTAAAAACGGTGCGGCAACAATGAGTGCTATACATAGTAAAAGTATTACACCTACAATTTTAAGTAAGGTTTTCATGATCGTCCTTTCAAACGTGCAAATAATGTTCTTATCATAGCGAGTGTTAGCCTTAAAATCATTGTAGTTATGATAAAAAAGCACTTTATTAGATATTACATTCTTATCCTGAATCACCCCTGAAACATTTTGATACCTTTAGGTTACAAAAAATATTGACTTCATGAAACCTTAAGGTTGCATTAATACCTAGAGGTTACATTTTATAAATTTAAAAGGAAATGAGTTATGTCTAATTACGATATTAAAAGTGAAGAAAAATTTATGGGCCAAAATGCATGGTTTTCATTATTCATGGGTATCACTTTATTAATCATCAGTGTTTACCCAATGCTTAATCACACATCAGCCCCATTATTGCTTTTAGGAACTACTGCTTTTTTAGGCTCATTCTTTATGTTTGTGATCAGAGGCGGGTTTACATGGAAAATGAAATACCACCTTACCTATAAAGATGAGTATTTAAACACCATCGACACCATCGCCTATAAACATGTTGTGCTTGGCTTACTTTTTAGTATGGGTGGTGTGTACTTATTATCAGATGGTCTTGCTTTAGAAGTATCTCACAGCATGATGGCTTCATTTTACCTTGCTGTAATGAATTTAATATACGGCGTATCAATTCTTTGGCAAAACAAAGATTAGGATTAAAAGTGAAAAATCATATTGCAAAGTATCGAAAAGAGGCTGGGCTTTCCCAGCAAGAACTTGCTGATGCTATTAATGTATCGCGCAAAACAATAAGTACCGTAGAAACGGCACGATTTACACCGTCGGTAATAATTGCTCTAAAAATAGCAAAGCATTTTAATACCTCAGTTGAAAGCGTCTTTGTACTAGATGAAAATGATTGATACATATTAAAGCGTTAGCCTCATTTTATTAGCAAAAATACTGATTTAGTCACTTCAATTACAACGTATGGAGGACAGCGCTGTTGTTATCAACGTAATTGCGCTAAAATAGACCAGCAAAAAAATATATATCTAAACCGGAGATTCTACAAGGCATGAAAAAACTGCTAATTTCACCGTCAAAAATGACGCTAGGCGAACAAGAAAACCAAATCTATCAGAACATTCTGAAGCAATCTTCAGAGTTAAGCCTTAACCTTATGGCCGTGAAAGTAGAAAACCACCCTGATGATTTTTTACCTTGGTGTTATGAATTGCTAAATGCTAGCAGAGATCGTATGAACTACGATTTACTAGAGCCACAGCAATTGCCTGTACTTAAAAAGCTACACGACCAGCTTATTTCAGCTATCAGCTTTTTACAGGTTAAAACTTTACGTATTGCTCCTTGGCCTGTTGTAAGTGTATTTGTAGAACAACACAAAGACGTTATTGCACTTGATGAACAACTTCGTTTAGTAGACTACATTAAAAGCATTCGTGAACAGTCTCTTAAAGATATGATCCCTGAAGACTTACTTGCGTTTAGTGGTAAGCACATGGCATCACTTGATCCAAGCACATACAACTTTGACGTTGAATGGTTTGCATCTACAAAGAGTGCAAAGAGCTTCCATCAAATGCTTGGTGATTTACCAGGTGCTTTTGACGATGCACTAGTGAATATTCCACTTGAAGGTGATATTACTCAATATGAGTATCAACAATTTGTTGCTGCTTATTCAAAAATATTCACCGACAACAACGAAAAACCAACACTTGCGCCTGCAACTCGTTTGCTTGCAATGCGTCGTCCTGATTTATTTACTCCGATTACAAATAATCGATTAGATGCTTTATGTGGTGCCCTTGGTGTTTCTAAACTTAAAAATAGTGATTTTGAGCGTTACTGGCAAGATATCGTAAAAGGTATTCAAGCTATGTCATGGTACAAAATGGCTAAACCGAGTAATGAGTTAGAAGAACAATTAGTTGCTATTAAAGCGCTAATCCCATGTTTCTTTCACTATGCTGATGCTAAAACACCAGATAACTCTAACTACATTAAACTGCTAAGCAAGCCTAAACGTACTACAACTACAACAGGTAAAACTCAGCGTAGAGGTAAAGAGTCTGCAGAAATTTTAGTAGACCGTGCCCTTGCTGCTGACGATATTCCTGAACATATTCGCAGTAAACGCGATTCAATTGTGAGTGAAGTTCAAAAAGGTCGCAGTGTAAACGAAACAATTAGCCTTATGCGTACTATATTCGGTTAAACCTTCTAATTTAGCCGTACTTTTATGGTGCGGCTAGGTTAATTTATGCACCACCAACGTGCGCAACATCTTCCTTCATGTTATACCCCTTCCCTATTCATAAAATGCAAGCTCATGTTTTTTAATATATAAAAATAATTTTTAGTAAAAATAATGAAGCTGGCACATACAGTGCAATTATCCCGTTAGTTAAACAATAAAAAGCCGTCAGCCTAAAGGTTCCGATTACATAATAAAAACCTTGGCGAGCAAAAATCATATAACGGGAAATGGACATGCTAAAACTAAAAAAAACCATCGCTATAAGTGCTATAGCATTAATGGGCGCAACATCTTTAACGTCAACAGCCGTACATGCTGAAGTAACTGCTAATGCAGCGGCAACATCAAACTACTTATGGCGTGGTCAAGAGCAAACTGGGGGCGATGCAGCTATTTCAGGCGGTATTGATTATGCCAATGAATCGGGCTTTTATGCAGGTACTTGGGCTTCAAATGCATCGTGGGCAGATGAAATGACCTATGAGCTTGACTTATATGCAGGCTTTGGTGGCGATATTAACGAAAGTGTTAGCTACGATGTTGGTTATATTTATTACGCTTACCCAGACGCAGCTTCTGAAGCAGACGCAGATTTCTCTGAAATTTACGGTAGCATCAGTGTTGAAGGCTTTACCTTTGGTGCTTCTGTATTAGCAACATCAGCTGCAAGTGGTGATGGTACAGACTTTGGTGATTCACTTTACCTGACAGCTGACTACGGTTTTGCTGTTGGCAGTAACGGCACTGAAATGGCACTTCACTTAGGCCATTACTCTGGTGATTTTATTGGCGATGATAATATCTTAGATTACGGTGTATCAATTTCGAAAGACGGTTTTACTTTTGGTTTGTCTGATACAGATATGGATGATTCAGATATTAAAGCTTACGTTGCTTATTCTGTAGACTTTAATTTATAAGAAAGAATGTGTTACTTGCTGCAACACGAAGGGCCTTTTGGCCCTTTTCTCGTTTTATAGCTGTTTTGCCTTAAATGGTACCTTATTACATTGTACTTCTACTGTTTTAGGGTACCAAGCTGGGCCGATTTGATTCACAACCACCTCAGCTAAACCATTAGTAAACGATTTATACGTATGAACACTTTGCCACTCCCCTTGTGGGCAATGCGTTGTTAAATCTAACGGCTCTGACCCCTCGTACAACGCAAGTGCAAAATTATGATGCCACTGTGAGCTTTTTAGCGGTTTATTGCTTACTTTGCTTTGTGCTCCGTTATCAAAGTAAATATTTGTACATCCCGTTAATATAATAAATGTGCAACTGGCTACAAATAGCTTGATACTCATAATGTCTCCCCTATTACTTGCTCTTGGCACCACACTTTAATGGTATGAGGCGAGTATATTCCAAGCGTAATTAAACTCAGCGCTCCATCACTAAAGGTTTGCTGTGACTGCATTTGAGTAACGGGTGTATTTGAACATATTTGTTTTACGTCTACCCGCTGCTCACCCACCAATCCCCATAAATAAAATGGGCGGCTATCTTCGTAATTAGCTTGGCTCGTTATTTTTTCTGCAGCCTGTGGCTGAATGGTTACCGCAGAACAAGCACTCAGGCTTAATGCTATCGCCCCTATAATTAATGGTTTCATACTCTTCCTTATAAACTAAATACCAGTAAGGTAACTTTATAAGAGAACATAAAATATTAGCGTAAAAAGCTGTGGGGAATATGTAGAAACGCTATGAAGTTTTATACAGTTTATTACACATAAAGGCCGCATAAATGCGGCCTTTAAAGTAGTTAACCTGTATTCAGATTAGTTAACTAAAAGAATTGTTATTTAAATAGCAGTTAAAACTTAGCTAAGTTGTTTTTACTGTCTTTATCGACCAGCTTAATGTAAGGATCGACCCCCGCAAATAATGGCTTTTCTTTTACTTTAAGCTCAATCGTATTAATACCTGATACTATTTGGTGCTTTTGAGAGTAAATAACAAAATCTTCAGCTAGTAGGTTTTCAGGGTCATCGCTAAACAATGCAATATCAATTAGCTCATCGAGCGGCTGTTCAGTTTCTTCACCTTGGCCATCCGCACGCTGTTTAACGGCTTCTACGCTAAGTGTTACAGTATAAAAACCTTCGCTATCAACGCTATCTGTAACTGACACCTCTTTCATCTCAAGCTCATACAGTGTTATGTATTTAAACTGATCGTCAATAAAGCTTTGTTCGGCTTGTGTTGCGTCTTGTTTTAAATAGCTAAGTAAATCAAGTGTTGTTGGGTATGGTGTTGATTGGTACTGAAACTCATTTAAAAATGCTTTTAGTGCATCATTTAAACGTTTTTCACCTAAACGATCATAAATCGCCATCATTACCACAGATCCTTTATTGTAATGAAGATATTGTTGAGACTGCGTTTTATATAGTGGCATTTCTTCAAAGGCTTCCCCTGTACGCCCTATTAAGTACCTATCAAGTTCATATTTTAAAAACTTACGTAGCTTCTCTGCGCCAAAGCGTTTTTCGAGCACCATAAGCGCACTGTACTGTGAAAGCGTTTCTGACATAACTGCGCTCCCCTCAACATTCGCTCCCGACACTTGATGCCCCCACCATTGGTGCGCTACTTCATGTGCGGTAACATAGTAAGGGTAGTCAACTTTACTCTCATCTCTTAAGTCTGTAATAAACCCCATGCTTTCTGAGTAAGGGACTGTATTGGCAAAGCTTTGTGCAAACGAGCGATACTTAGGAAATTCAATTATACGTAGCTGCTTATGCTGATACGGCCCAAATGCTTGTGTAAAGTAATCTATCGAGTCTTGTACCGACTCAATCATACGGTCAACATTCCATGCATGATTTTTGTGGTAATACACCTCAATATTTACCCCATTATGCTCAACCTTTTTACTTTCAAGTTCAGCCGAAAGCACCGCATAAAAGTTTAAAATAGGCGCATCCATTTCATAAACAAAAGTGCGGCGCCCGTCTTTTACACTTTCACTTTGTAAATACCCTGGGGTAATAGCAAATTGCGACTCGTCGGTTGTTACCGTTGCCTTAAAGTTAATAAACCCATTAGCTGCACCAAAATCACTTTGTGTATAGTACTGACTGTCTTCTAGCTTATGGGCACGTTCAAGTTCTGGTAAATCATGCTTACGGCGTTCAAATTTATCAGCTACCTGTAAACCACGGCTATAACCAAAGCTAGGAAGGAGTTCCAAGTTATTAATAAAAGTGCCATTGGCAACTAATTGTGTATCAGAGTCTTTATCAGTAAAGGCTGTATGATCACGAGTAACCGACAGTTGCCCTTCTCTTATTTCGTTTGGCATAAGCGGCTGCTCAAACTCAAACCATGCTGAATAAAGCGCTGGTAATTTTTCAACTATCTTACCGCCTGCCATGGCTACATCCCAACTTTTAGCGTGTTGAGGTGAGCTTATTAACACTCGCGTAATTGGCTCGTTAGAGGTATTAGTAAATTTAATTTTTGCCACAGCACTTAAAGCACGCTTTTTTGGATAAATATCAACAGTTAAGTCAACATCGGTCACCATAGGTACTGCTAAGTCTTTGTATTGTGCAAACTGCTGTTCATAACTTATTTGCTTGTCTTGAAACTCATCGCTCGTAGTAAACTCATTCAAAACTCTTGTGTTGTTATAAATATTGTAGCCTGCACCAACAAACACTAATGCACTAATAACCGCAATCGCTTGCCCTTTTAACGACATATTATAACGAAGCATAGACAGGCGTGTACGCAGCGTTTGTGAAGGACCACGGTGCCATAACGCAAACCCAACAATCGCTAAAACAAGACTTAACGCGCCCCAATATAATGTGTACCAATGCGCAGCTTGTAAGAAATGCCCATAACCATTTATATCAGAATACGGTACGCTACTGCTTTGCGAAAAATGATACATATGATGCTCAAACCCATAAGAACCCATTACTTTTTGCGCTATGTAATACAAAATAAACAAACCCATTCCTACATATTTATTCGGGCTAATAATCTGTAAAAAGAAGGCGAGTACTGTCAGCATAATCAACGGTAAAATCGATAAGTAAACAATCCTAAATAAATACTGTCCTAGCTCTAAATTAAATTGACCTTTAAATAACTGAACTGTAATTGTGAGTATCATTCCCACGAGGAACAACCCAGAAACAGCAGCGATTAAAGCCAGTATTTTTGACACCCAAAAAACACTGTTATGTACAGGAAAGCTGTCAACAATATCGCCCATGCCACTTTGTCGCTCTCGCCACACAAGCTCAGCACTATAAAAAGCGATAATAACAAACAAAAACAAACCGGAAATACCGCTAATAATATTGACCATATTCTGAGTTAAAGGCCAGTTAGTAGTGCCATAAGCACCAATAGGCGCAAACAGAGGGATCATAAGCGTTACAATGCTTACACCCGCTAAAATCATAAAAGGAGCACTAAATATAACTTGTTTAAGTTCGAATATACTGCGCATTATTAGCTGAGATTTAGTACTAATCCCCGCTGATTTATAATTTTTAGCACTGTTGATAAGTGCAGCTTGTTTATTTTGTACAAAAGCAGAGACTTTAAATTGCTTCTTCTGTTTTTTAGTTACTATGCGGTTGCTTAGCTTTCCAAGGCCAAAAAACATTGCAACACTGATTGCCACCCACAATATACGGTTAACTAAAAGGTCACCTGTGAGCGTTAGCACTTCTGTGTTTTTATCATTTACAGTCCAATAACGTGTTAAATCAATTAACGAACCAGAGCCAAATGGGTCGGCGTAAACAACAATATTTCTAAATGCTAAATCATCAAAGTAAACGCCGGCAATTTGATAGGCTATAAAAATCACAACAGCTGCTACATACACCGACATCATGGTTTTAAAATAGACCGCTACACTATTAAAAATAGCCGCAAGCACCAGTAAACTTGGCACTGCTAAATAAAGATAAGGCGCAGCGTAGTACATTAGCTTATTAGGACCAATCAATTCGCCATCGAGCCAGCCAACTAATAAACCAAATTGCGACCCTAAAAACACACCCAATGGCACGCTTAAAAATACAATAAGTACAACTAAGTAAGAACCAAAAAAACGCCCTGCTTGATAAGGCACAGGATTAACAGGCTTACTAAATACCAGCTCATCCATTTTGCTTTCACTGTTGCGAATAGCGGAGCTGGCAACAAAGTTAACCACTAAAAACATAGCGAGTGTACAAAATGTAACGGTTAAAAGCATAATAGAGAAAGGCGAGTTCATATGAACATTCGCCCCACCTAGCGGAAACTTACTACTGGAGCTTATAAAAAACGCCATAAAAAAGAAGATTAATGAGGTCACATAAAACGAAGGTTGGCGCATAAAATAGCGCAGCTCAAACGCAAGCATATTAAAAAACATAACGCCTCCTTATGCTACTTCGCTGTTACGATGATTAAGCAGTGTAGAAAAATACACATCTTCTAAATTTGCATTACTTGCTTCAAACCCTTGTGGAGCCTGCTCTGCTATTACATGTAAAATTGTTTTCCCTGCAAATAAGCGTTTTGAAATAACCGGTAATTGCGGCTCAAGTTCTTGCGCTTCTTCTTGGCTCATGGCTTTGCGCCAAATTTGTCCTTGGAGCTTATCGGTAAGCGCTATTGGATTACCTTCTAGTAAAATCTTACCGCCAGCCAACACCGCCATATTTGGGCAAAGCTCTGCAACATCTTCAACAATATGGGTCGATAATATAACTACTTTTTGCTCGCCTAAGCTTACTAATAAGTTATGAAAACGATTACGCTCTTCAGGATCTAGCCCCGCTGTTGGCTCATCAACGATTAGTAAATCAGGGTCGCCTAGTAAGGCTTGTGCAATACCAAAACGCTGGCGCATACCGCCCGAAAAGCCACTTACCGCTTTTGAGCGATGTTGATATAAATTAGTGTGCGCAAGTAACCCTTCAACCGACTCTTTACGCTGTGCTTTATTATGAATACCCTTTAAAACAGCCATATGGTCCAGTAAGTCGTAAGCACTAACACGCGGGTACACACCAAAATCTTGTGGTAAGTAACCTAAGCGTTGGCGCAGTGCCTGTGGGTCTTTAAATACATCAATGCCATCAAAAGTAATTGAACCTGAATCAGCCGACTGTAGTGTTGCAATGGTACGCATAAGCGATGATTTACCTGCGCCATTTGGCCCAAGCAATCCAAACATCCCTTTACCGATAGATAAATCAACACCTTGTAGTGCATGTACGCCGTTATCGTAGGTTTTAGATAACCCAGTTATTGATAGCATTTTTACTTCCTTGAATATGAGTAATTATTTTTATGATGTTTTATACCACAAGAAAAACAGGAACATAAGTTACTTACTGGTTAAATTTGTAACAACAAATAAACATAATTTAAACTCATAACACTTGCCTACACTTTATTCACTCGGTATAAAAACCACATATACTTTTTATAAGAAGCGAAAAGCCATGCAAGATCACCAAAGCCAGCCATTAAACGACTTTATAGAATACCCACACGACGAAATGCTAAATCGCGCTAACGAGTTTTTAACCACTAGCCAACGCCGCCATAGCATTCGCAGCTTTAGCGATCGACCAGTGCCTAAGAATATTATTGAAGCATGTATAAAAGCAGCAGGTACAGCACCCAGTGGAGCGAATCATCAGCCTTGGCATTTTGTTGCTATAAATAGTAGCGATGTAAAAAAGCAAATAAGAGAAGCCGCAGAAAAACTAGAGCGCTCTTTTTACGAAGGCAGAGCAGGTGAAGAATGGTTAGATGCGCTAAAACCGTTAGGTACCGACGCCAATAAACCTTATTTAGAGCATGCACCTTGGCTTATAGCTGTATTTAGTCAAAAAAAGGGTGGCGTAAGCACCGATGATAAAAATACGAATTATTATGTGCATGAGTCTGTTGGCTTAGCTACCGGCTTTTTAATTCAGGCTTTGCACCGTTCAGGTTTGGCAACCCTTACTCATACTCCAAAACCAATGAGCTTTTTAACCGACATATGTGGTCGCGATAGAGATAACGAACGCCCATACATGCTACTTATTACAGGTTACCCAAGTGATGATGCAACAATACCGGCTCATGCACTGGATAAAAAATCTATCGATGAAATAGCTACGTTTATTTGAGATGGTATTTAACCGCAAACTTATCGCTTGGGTTAAACCTTGCGATAATACGCTGCTATATATTTGTAGCTTCGTCTAAAGATAGTGGCTGTTTTCGTACGAAATCTATTTAAGTACAAATGCTTCAAAAAGTTAATAGCGCAAAAATAATGGAGCGGAGGTTATTCTAACCTGCTTTCGCTGCGCTACTCACGCCACTAAAAATCGTTAGTCTTTACAAAATAAGTTATATAGCGTGCCAAGTAATTGCACTGCGTTATCGTCAATTATACGATAATAAATAGTTTGGCTTTCACGGCGAGTGGCAACAACATTCGCTTTTCGTAGTGCAGCTAAATGCTGAGAAAGTGCCGATTGTGCTAAAGGTACGGCTTCATTTAGTTGCGATACACTCATTTCTTTATCTTGCAAAGAGCATAAAATCATTAAGCGATTTTTATTCGCTAAAATTTTTAATAACTGCTCTGCCTGCGCCACATTCCCAGCCATTGCAATAAAGTCGATATTCATAGCATGCTCTTATTATAAAAAGTGATTGGAGTATAAATATATACATTGTTAATGTCTAACATTAGAATTTACTAATATAGAAAAAACGAATATAGTAAATAAAACACTAAATAAAGCTCAATAGCTCATTTTTTAATTGCGGGACTCATAATTGCCGTATTTGTATTGCTGCAATATTTTGATCCTAGATGAATATGGCTTACTGTTTTTATTGCACTAAACTCAATTCAATCTGTATTAGTTGTTGGTATTTGATGATCACACAATTACGCAAACGTAACCTTAAGGAATAAAAAAGCATGCTTACATCGATCCCTGATTTACTTAAAATTATCACACCTAACCAGCGCCGCATTGACGCAGCGCAAGCAAAGCTCGAGCTTGAACAAAATAACGGTTTACTTATTGATGTGCGCGAACCCGCAGAACACGCAACAAATGCAGCTGTTGGAGCAATAAATATTCCGCGCGGGTTACTCGAAATGAAGTTGATGGAAATAGAAAAAGACGCAACACGCCCAATTTACTTACACTGTGCCAGTGGTGCACGTGCAACCCTTGGTGCAGAAGCGCTAACACGTGTTGGTTATGAAAACGTTAGTGTTATTACCTGTGATGCAAGCCAAATATGTAGCGTGTTTTAAGCATCTACTTAAGTGCTTGCAGTTATGCACCTAACAAAGGTAGGTGTTTAACGCTGTGATAAGTCAGTGCTAATTTAATACACGCTTTAAGTGGGTACTCTGGTAATGGCTTTTCACTATTTAACACTATTGCTCTATTTCCTTCAAAAGTAAGACTATGGGAATACAGCTCTCTAAATGTGCTTACTAGCTTTGATTGGCAATGAAAAAACAAATAACATGATGATCCTTTAAAGCCAATGCGAATGGGGCTGCCATTTATTGTGCTATAACTTGGCTCTCCCCACTTTATTGACTCCTCCACAGCTCCCAAGTTTTGCTCTTGTGCTACGGTATAAATTAGCTCCCGTAATTTTATAAGCGTACTTTTAGTTATCTGAGGATAATTATTAAATATATTTTCAATATCCGTAGTCACAAAAACATCCTTATAAGCAAGATATTGACTGTATTTAAAAATAAGTTACTTTTGCTGCCTTTCATCAAGTAAAACAAGTAGCATCTGCTCAATATTTTTAACACTATAAGTAAGTGCTCTCAGTAGCTCTTTCTCACTTTGTTCTGTCGCCTGCTGCGAAGTTTTACCTTGATTAGCCAATACATCTTTTTGCTCAAGTATCGCTTCTCTAAACTCACTCGCATTAACTACACCAAGCAAAGACACTAAAGCCCCATTTCCTGACTGCCCTGCCGTTTCAAAGCTTAAACGATATAACCCAAACAGTCGCATTAACGGCCCTTGGCTTAATCCAACATCAGTTATTTTTTCAAGCGGAATAGATTTTTCTTCTTTAAATAATATGCCACGTTTAACTACCAATTTTTGTGGTAATAAGTCAGCCGACATAGCTGCGAGTATTCTCCCGCCCACCAGCCATACTATAAGTAAAATGATAGGTATAAGCGGTATAGTAACAAGAGCTAACATTGCAAATAGTGAAGTAGTAACCATCCAATATTGTTTTACCTTGTAATCGAATGAAGCACTTTTTAAAATATGTTTTGTCATTGTTTTAATCCTTTATCTATATAACTACAAATACACTCTGCAAGCTTCAATGATCTCTACTCAATCTTACAAACTAATAACGACCTTTATAGCAAGAGCAATAAACACAACACCCAATATTTTATCAAGCCATGGGTTTTGCTTAGTAAAACCAAAGCGGTTTTTTGAAACCTCAGTAAGTACTGCAACTAGCAAATACCAACCTGTATCAATTATAAACACGGTTAAGCACATAATAATGCCAATGCTTAAAGTAAGTGCCTGAGGGTCTATAAATTGCGAGAACAACGCTAAAAAGAAAATGGCTAATTTAGGGTTTAAAAATGCAATGGCGAATCCATCTTGCAGCGCTTTAGTTTCACTTACCTCGCTTTTTTGTACTTGCAGTTCGTCATTACTGGGTTTTGCCAATAGTATTTTTAAACCTAAATAGGCTAAATACCCAGCGCCCAAATAAACTAGCACTTGGTATACGGTAGGAAACTGAACCATTAATGCTCCTAAGCCAAGTAACGAAGCTGCCGCATAAAGCCCAACACCTACGCCATGGCTAAGTGCAGCAAGCATACCGTTTTTCATTCCGCCACTCATTGTATGCTTTAATACAACTGCAAGGCTTGGGCCTGGCGACATTGCACCCATCATGCATACAAGCACTAAACTAAACCATGCTGCTAATGTCATTCTTATCCTTATAGTTCATCGTTTTCTATTAATAATATATAGGCCATTATTTGGCCTTATTACTTTCCAACCTTCTTGATTTTAGCGGTATATGCGCTCATTTAAATCATTTACATCAATGTCGTTACTAAAAACCACGCTTTTTAAATTCTACTATTTTTTGCATTGTTTGTTATCCACTTTATAAGCTGTATTCAAAATCGTAATAGTGAATGCCCTGCTCAATGCGTATTTTCATACTGCCAGTTAATCCTTTCAGCTCATTTGAGCCCGAATCAGGAACAACATTTAAAATAAGACTGTCTTGTCCTTTATTCATAGTGCCAAAGTGTTGCAGTACAAAACTGCCCTGCTTACCTTCAAGCTCACCTATCACTTGCTCTATTGCCACGTAACCCGCACTGCCTTGGGTTGGCGTCATTGCACTAAGCATCTCGCCTTGGCTGGTAGCATTAAGCGCACCAGTAAAAGTTTTATCAATCGACATGCGTCCTAAGTTAATGCCTTGCTGACCTTTGGTATAACCTTCAATAGGCGCTAAAGCCACTGTAAATTCACCGCTTATTATTTTTGTTGTCATAGCTATTCCTTATTGATGATATTTAATACTATTGATTTTTAATCCGATGATGCCATATCTATACCTTAACCTTTAAAAAGAATCCACTATGTCAAAAAACACCTCTGCATCCGAAAAAGCTGCTTTTAGCAGCTTATTACCTGTTTTTGCTTTTATAAAACCTTACAAATGGATGGTAGTAGCTGCGCTAGCCGCGCTATTGATCACTGCGGGTGTTAACTTATCACTAGGTCAGGGGGTTAAGTTTGTTATTGATCATGGGTTTATTGCAGGCTCCAAAGATCAATTGCAACAAGCTGTGCTGGTACTCATTGGTTTAATCAGCTTATTAGCGATAGGTACTTTTAGCCGTTTTTATTTAATGTCGTGGATTGGCGAGCGGGTAAGTAACGATATTAGAAAAGCAGTGTTTAATCGCATTGTAACGCTACACCCTAGCTACTTTGAAGAAAACCGCAGTGGCGAACTTATGTCGCGTTTAACCACCGACACCACATTACTGCAATCAATTATCGGCTCATCATTTTCTATGGCGCTGCGCAGTGTACTTATGTTGATTGGTGGCTTAGCTATGCTGCTATTTACTAATTTAAAACTTACTTTAGTGGTTGTAGCCTGTGTACCGCTGGTACTTGTTCCTATGATGATATTTGGTCGCAAGGTACGCAAACTAGCAAGCTCTAGCCAAGATGCCATTGCCGACATAAGTACCTATGCCGGAGAAATCATACAAAATATTAAAGTAGTGCAAAGTTATAGCCATGAAGAACAAGAACAACATGCCTTTGCGCTTGAGACCGAAAAAGCCTTTAACGTTGCTAAAAAACGTATTAAGCAACGTTCATTTTTAATAGCCGTGGTGATTTTTTTAACCTTTAGTGCTATTAGCGCTATGTTATGGGTAGGTGGTAACGACGTACTTGCAGGCACCATGAGCGGCGGCGAGTTAGGTGCATTTGTATTTTACGCTATTATGGTGGCAATGTCGGTGGCAACCGTTGCTGAAGTATATGGCGAACTACAACGTGCAGCTGGTGCTGCGGCAAGGTTACTTGAGTTACTTGCTGTTAAAAGTGAGATAGAAAACCCGCTAGATCCACAAGACGATAGCTTACTGCAAAACATTAACAGCCCTGCTATTACACTTGAAAATATAAGCTTTAACTATCCTTCTCGTCCAGACGTGAGTGCGCTTAATAAAATAAGCCTAAATATAAATCAAGGCCAAACCGTGGCAATTGTTGGCCCTTCTGGCGCAGGTAAAACAACGTTATTTGAATTACTACAACGCTTCTACGATCCAGCTAGCGGAGCCATTAAATTTAAAGATGTAAACATTAAAGATTTATCGCTTAATACTCTGCGTAATAAAATGGGCATGGTAGCGCAAAACCCTATTTTATTTAGCTCCGACGTAATGCATAACATCCGCTACGGCAACCCAAGTGCAACCAATGAGCAAGTATATGCCGCAGCAAAGTATGCGCATGCCGATGAATTTATCAAACAGTTACCGCAAGGTTATAACAGCTTTTTAGGTGAGCAGGGTGTGAGGTTATCGGGTGGGCAAAAGCAGCGTATTGTGCTTGCACGTGCCATATTAAAAGACCCTGAAATACTTCTTCTGGATGAAGCCACCAGCGCGCTGGATGCGCAAAGCGAACACCATGTACAAGCTGCACTTGAGCATTTAATGCAAAACAGAACAACGTTAATTATTGCCCATAGGCTGGCAACGGTTAAACATGCCGATGTAATTGTAGTGATGGAAAATGGGGAGATTATAGCAACGGGTACTCACCAAGAGTTGTTAGTAAGTAACCCGCTGTATCAAAAACTGTGTGAATTACAGTTTAATAAAGATTAACCTTCGGTATTTGGCACTATCTGAATTTCTACACGGCGGTTTTGAGCACGGCCATTTGCACTATCATTAGTTGCAATTGGGCGTGTTTCGCCATAGCCCATAGTGCTAATACGTGTAGCCATAATTTGTTGGTTCACTAAGTAGTCTTTCACACTTTGTGCGCGTTCACGCGATAGATTCATGTTGAAGCTATCTTTACCCGTACTGTCGGTATGACCTTCTACACTTAAGTAGGTTTTTTCGTACTTGTTCATTACTTTAGCAATTGCATCTAACGTATCGTTAAAGCCTGATGAAATATAAGACTGAGCAGTCGCAAATGTAATATTTGATGGCATTACTAAACGTAAGTTATCACCTTCACGCACTACTTCAACACCTGAACCCGCTAACTCATCACGAAAAGCCGCTTCTTGTTTATCCATGTAGTCGCCAACAGCAGCTCCCGCAAGTGCCCCTATAGCTGCACCAATAAAAAAGCGTTTATCTTTATGGTTACTCGTAGCTTTACCTAATACGCCACCTGCGGCAGCGCCAATTGCTGCGCCTTTACCTGCATTATTCATTTCACAACCAGAAAGTAATACGGCTAGTACGGTTACGCTTAAAAGTGATTTAATTAAAGTCATGGTGATACCCTATTCATTAAGAATTTAGCAAGAGTATGCAAATACATGTATGAACAAACTATGAAGAGGGTGTTAAAACCAACGCATCTTGCTTGATTGTTAAACAGACACCAAACTAATGTGTCATTTTAATAAAAATGTCATACTACACAGTGACAATTTAACGAATTTTACAAAGGATAATGGCGCAATGTTAATTGCTATTTTTAGACAGTTTTTTTTACTAGGGTGTATGAGCTTTGGTGGCCCCGCTGCGCATTTAGGTTACTTTAAACGCCACTTTGTAGACTCGTTAAATTGGTTAACTAACACGCGTTACGCACAACTTATTAGTTTAAGCCAAGCACTGCCTGGGCCAGGCTCTAGCCAAGTTAGTTTCGCTATTGGTGTTGAGCGTGCTGGAGTACTGGGTGGTATAGCTGCTTTTGTAGGTTTTACGCTGCCTTCGTTTTTAATAATGGTGCTACTTGCGGTTAGTGCTCATCAGTTTGACGCTGTTTACTTTGCTATTATTGCAGGCTTAAAGTTATTTGCCGTTGTTATAGTTGCTGATGCAACACTTAGTATGGCTAAAAGCTTTTGTACAAGTGCTGCGCTTAAGTTACTTGCTGTAATGAGTACACTTGCTTTGGTGTTATTTCCAATGATGGGAACTCAAATCGCTATTTTAATAACCGCTGCAACAATAGGTGCTATATGGCCTTTATTAAAACTGGGTACAGCCACAGAAAATGTTAGCAGTACAAAAAGTAATATTAATTGGATTGCACTGGGATTATTTGCGCTCTTACTTGGTGTTAGCTTTATTCCACTAGGGCATGAGTTCGCTTTGTTTGCCCCTTTTTACCAGGCAGGTGCAATGGTGTTCGGCGGCGGACACGTAGTACTGCCGGTACTTCAAGCTGGCGTACCAGCATTGAGTGATGATCAGTTTTTAAGTGCTTACGCGAGTGCACAAGCAGTGCCTGGGCCTATGTTTACTATTGCTACTTACTTAGGCGCACAACTTACTACAGAACAACCTTTAGTGGGTGCTCTTATAGCTACACTGCTTATATTTATGCCTGGTTTTTTACTTATACTCGCATTCCAAAAGAGCTGGATTAACTTGGCAAGTAAGCCACGTTTTGCAAGCTCAATAGCGGCGCTTAATGCCGCGGTAGTAGGTTTTTTAGCGGCTGCACTGTATTCGCCAATTTGGACATCAGCGGTGCATAACCTTTGGCAAGTTGCGTTAGTAATAATTACATTTGCATGGCTGCGATTTAAAAAGCCACCTATTTGGTGGCTCTTAGCTTTATTTATTGCTGTGGGTCTTTTACAGCACTATTTGCCATCACTCTAAATGTTGGCTTATCTGTTTGTTGCTCGTTAGGTGGGCTTAATTGCCCACTTACACTTTGATACGCTCTAAGCCCAAACACGGGTAATACCGCAAGTAAATGGTCCATTATTTCGGCTTGTAAATGCTCGTACGAAATCCAGCGTTTGTCTTCACTAAAGCAATAAAACTCAATAGGTAAACCATGGTTTAGTGGTTGTAGCTCTCGTACCATTAACGTAAGCGACGTATTAATTTTACTGTGCTGTTTTAAATAGCCTTCAGCATAGCGACGAAATAGCCCTAAATTAGAAACCTGAGCAGGTAATGTCGTCACTCGAATATAGTCGTGCAGCGGAATAGCCGCATCAATTTGTTTTCTAAACTCATCACCCACTAAACAAATACTGTGCATATCAATATTGAGTGAACGTTTAATACGTCTACCGCCCGACTCTTGCATGCCGCGCCAGTTTTTAAATGAACCCGCTACCAGCATATAAGTTGGAATAGTTGTTATGGTGTTATCCCAGTTACGTACCTTTACAGTGTTTAAACCCAAATCAATTACTTCTCCATCGGCGCCGTAATTTTCTACTTGAATCCAATCACCATAGGTTACTAGGCGATTTGCTGCTATTTGAATACTGGCTACAAAGCCTAAAATAGTGTCTTTAAATACTAATAACGTAACGGCAGCAATAGCACCAAAGCCAGAGAGAATATAAGTAGGTGACTTCTCAAGAAAAATGCTCACAATTAAAATTGCACACACAATAAAGGTTATTAGCTTAACAACCTGAATTAAGCCCTGAATAGGGACTTCGCGTGCAAACTCTAACTGGTTATAAATAGTACCCGCAATGCTCACAATACTACTAAAAATAAAACCCGCATAAATAATAAGCAAAGCTTGTCCTATTGTTTTTAGTATTTCTCCTGCAATTTCATTAACTGGGTATACGCTATCAAACGTAGCTAAAAACAATACGCAGCACAGCATTCCGGCAATACGTTTATTTAGCTTATTAAGCATAGGAGAAAGCGCACCAATTCGCTCAGGAGAAAGCCTCGTCACTATTTTTTGAATGCCAGGTAACATTAATCTACGAGTAAATAAGTAAACAATTAATAAAGAAAATATCCCTATTGAGACTGCGGTAATTGAGCTAAGAAAATCCGCGTCGGGTACTTTTTCAAACCAAGGAGCAATTAATTCCTGAAGATGGGTGTTGGTCATAGTGTTTCAATTTCCTTACTGATTTGTGGTTCAGGTAAATCTTGTTGAGCATAAATGTCGGCAAGCTGCTGATCTTTAGCAACCCATAGCTCATTCACATAATGTTGAAAATTAACTTTAAATACGTCATCGCTTTGATAGCTGCCCTGCATATTGTCATTAATGGGAGTTACGTCTATTGAAACATAAATAGAATCTAGCTCACCTTTTAGCAAGTTACGACAAACGTGATCTGTCTTACCGCTGTATACTAAACTTGTATTAAGCATGGCATCAAATTGATCGGCTAATACTTCAAGCGCAAAAGCAATGCCACCCGCTCTGGGCTTTAATAAATGCTTAAAAGGACTTTGTTGCAGATTATGTTTGGCTGGCGTATAGCGTGTACCTTCAACAAAATTAATGATGGTAGTAGGATGATGACGAAAATTACGACAGCTACGCTTCGTGCGCTCTACATCCAACCCTTTCAACTTTGGATTTTTAGCAAGCTGCGCTTTGCTTACCCGTTTCATAAACGGCATACCCATAGCCCACGCACCAGTGCCAATAAAAGGCATGTACTTTAACCCGTCTTTTAAAAAGAACTTAGGGGCAGGCAATGCATGTAATGAGCTAAGTACAGTTATATCTAACCAACTCGCGTGGTTACAAATAAGTAAATACCAACTTTTTGAGTTTAAGTCGCCACTTATATCAACCACAATGTTAGGGCAACCTAACCAAAGCCCTAAACGGTTGCCGTTACACCAACCTCTATAAGCGCTGTGTAATATAGAGTTAACCACAGGCAAAGGCAGTAATAACTTAATAAGGCCCAGTACAAATACTAGCGAGCCAAAAAGTATCATGTTAGAAAACAATACACAGCCTACAATTAAGCCGTTAAGCCAATTTGGTAACCACTTTTTTAGCATAACTGTAAGCTCATATTTTTTACCTTTTACTTATGGGTTTTTTCGAGCGATTGCAGTGTTTGCTCTTTATTTTCCCATAAGCGGTTTAACTCGCTTTGAAAGCGAACTCTAAATTCAGAATCACCGGTGTAGTCACCAATAAGCTCTTCGCTTACCGGCCTTACTTCCACGTGTACGTTGATATTTTTTACCTTACCACCAGCAAAATCCATAAAAGTAGGAATACCATCTGGGTACTGAATGGTAACGTTAACCACTTTAGTAATTTGCTCGCCCATTGCTTGCATTACAAAAGCAATACCGCCCGCTTTTGGTTTTAATAAATGTGGGAACGGGCTATTTTGGCGCTCATGCTTTTGCGTAGTAAAACGAGTGCCTTCTACAAAGTTAACCACACTTACTGGCATCTCTTTAAATTTTTCGCAGGCTTTACGTGTGGTTTCTAAATCTTTGCCACGCAGCTTTGGATTCTTTTTTAATTGGCTTTTACTCGTGCGAGTCATAAACGGAAAATCAAGCGCCCACCAACATAAACCTAAAATAGGCACATAAATAAGCTCTTTTTTCAAAAAGAAGTTTAAAAATGGAATTTTACGATTAAACACGCGCTGTAATACTAAAATATCGACCCAGCTTTGGTGATTTGCAATTACTAGGTACCAATCTTTTAGTTTAAGGTCTTCAAGGCCAGTTACATTAAGTTTAGTGGGTGTAAATAGCTTTTGATTTAGGCTATTAAAGGTAACCCAAATTGTTGCAAATTGCTTAGCAGCCCAACTCATAAGCTTTTGTAGCGGCTTAATAGGAATAAGCTTTATAAGCCCACAAACAAAAATAGGCACAAACCAAAAAAGTGTGTTTATTGTGTAAAAAACAATACTAAATACACTGCGAATAACTGACATTACTTCCATTCCTTTAAACATGGCGCAGCAACCTTGTTACTGCACTTTTTATACTTAGTGATGTAATTATACCAATTCCAATAAATAGCTGATCTATTTTACTTGCTAAAACAACTCATTTCTTTGTTGTAAATTTTGTAAAGGGAACAACCATTTACATCAATTTACGCCTAGAACTGAATTATTTTTTCGGCGTAAAATTTAGATCACATACTTAATGGAATTGGTATTAACCTAAATTATTAATCTTCAAAATAGGTATAGCCTTCAAGGCCTGCATTAAGCTCAGCCAAATAACCTTCTTTACACTGCGCTGATACATCAAGTTTATTAACTTGGTACGCAAAGTTGTCAGCTAAAATGGCGCTATCATAGTCAACAAACTTTAATACATCCTTAACGCTATCACCTTTTATGGCATTGGTTAACACGTAGCCATCGTCGTTAAGCTCTACATGCACCGAATCGGTATCGCCAAATAGGTTATGTAAATCACCTAAAATTTCTTGATACGCGCCTACCATAAACATAGCAATATGATATTGTTCGCCATGTTTATATTCAGGGATGGGTAAGCTAGTCTCGATACCCGCGCCTTCAACGTATTCACGAATTTGCCCATCAGAGTCACAGGTAATATCTTGAATAATCGCACGCTGAGTCAATGGTTGAGTTAAGTTTTCGATTGGCATAACCGGAAACAACTGCTGAATACCCCATACATCAGGCAATGACTGAAACAATGAAAAGTTAACAAACAGTTTATCGGCAAGCTTTTCGTTTAAATCGTCGAGGACTTCACGGTGCGCGCGCGCATTATTACTAAGTGATGCACGTACACGATGTAAAATAGTAAAGTAAAGCTGCTCTATTTTTGCCCACTCTAGCATGCTTACTAAGCCATGCACGTACTGATCGTGCGCTTCGCTAAATAAGTGCATCGCATCATGATAAATTTCAAGTGCCATACGCGGGTTTAAACGCTGTAAACACTGCCACATTTCATCAAGCACTAATGCGCTATTTTCAAGCGGTGGCTCTGGATTTAAATGATTAGGCGCTTTTTCTACGTCAATTACATCGGTAATTAATACCGCATGGTGAGCCGTTAAAGCACGACCCGATTCGGTGATAATGGCCGGATGCGTAAGATTATGTTGGTCGCACACCTCTGCAAATGCATTCACTACATTACGCGCGTACTCTTCTACTGTGTAGTTCATTGAACACGCGCTACGCGAGCCAGAGCCCTCGTAATCAACGCCTAAACCGCCGCCCACATCTACTGTATTTAGCGGTACGTTTAATTGTGTAAGCTCAGCAAAGTGGCGTGCGCATTCACGCAAAGCACGGTGAATATCACGAATGTTGGCAATTTGAGAACCAATATGAAAGTGCACCATTTGCATTAAGTGCAGCTTATTATGCTTTTTAAGCACTTCAACAGCACTTAGTACTTGGCCTGCTGTTAAACCAAACTTGCCTTTTTCGCCACCGGTATTTTGCCACTTGCCTTTACCGACTGAATTTAGACGAATACGAATACCAATAGCTGGCTCAATGCCTAGGTTGTCTATTTCATCTAATAACGTGGTTAATTCTGAAAGCTTCTCTACCACAATTTTTACACTGTGCCCCATTGCTTGACCAATACATGCCAAACGTAAAAACTCACTGTCTTTATAGCCGTTACACACAATAGTAATTGGCTCTTTTGCTACACCCAAAATAGCCATAAGCTCTGGTTTTGAACCTGCTTCTAGGCCAACAAGTCCGCTTGGATGCGCTAATAGCTTACTTACTACTGAGCGTTGCTGATTTACTTTAATAGGGTAAACACAGGTGTATTTACCGTTATATTCACGATTTGCCCGCGCTTGAGTAAATGCGTTAGTAAGTGTGTCTACACGATTTTTTAAAATATCGGTAAAGCGCACTAAAACCGGCAACGTTAAACCTTGCTGTTTAAACTGCTCTGTTAATTGCGTTAAAGAAATGGCCGGTTTTGTTTGGTCGCCATCTGGGTAAGCCACCAGTTCGCCTTGTGCGTTAATATCAAAATAACCATCACTCCAATGAGCAACGTTATAAGTGGCGCGTGCTGTTTCTAAACCCCAGGTCATGGCAACTCTTCTTTAGTCAATTAGGTATAAAGGCGCATTTTAATACGTCACTATCCACTAGGCTAACAAAAATTGAACTTTCACTCACTCCTAACTAACTTTATTCGTTAAATCAGTTAAAATGTCATTGAGCAAAACGCCAAGCACTGGCAGAATTGCCCCTTTTTCATACTCAACCTAAAAAGTGTAATAGTAACTATGGCAAATTTAGATCAAAGTAAGTGGTTTACTGAAATTAGCGACCGTGATGGCAGCGCATTTTCATTACGTATTAATAAAAAGTTAGATGAAAAGCAGTCTCCTTTTCAAAAGGTAGAAATGTTTGAAACCACAGACTTTGGTAATTTAATGATCATCGACGGGTGTACCATGGTAACAACCCGCGAAAACTTCTTTTATCATGAGATGATCAGCCACCCTGCACTTTTAGCGCATCCAAACCCTAAAAACGTCGTTATTATTGGCGGCGGCGACTGCGGTACTTTACGCGAGGTATTAAAACACCCAGGCGTAGAAACTGTAACGCAAATAGATATAGACGAAGTAGTAACGCAAATGTCGTTAAAATACTTCCCAGAGCTTTGCGAGTCTAACGACGATCTACGTGCAACCGTTATGTTTGACGACGGTATTAAATACATGCGCGAAGCCGCTGGCGAATCTATCGACGTGGTTATTGTTGATGGCACAGACCCAGTAGGCCCAGGTGAAGGTTTATTTAATCATGCGTTTTACACAAGCTGTTTAGATGCACTGCGCCCAGGCGGTATTTTAGTGCAACAAAGTGAATCGCCACTTATGCATATGCCTTTACTAGTTGAAATGCGCGAAGCAATGCTAAGCGTAGGCTTTAACGATTTACAAACACTGCCATTCCCACAACCAATTTACCCAAGCGGTTTATGGTCGGTGACACTTGCACGTAAATCAGAGGCATTTAACGGTTTCAGAGAAGACGGCGCAGCACAAATAGCTGAGCAAAGTGAATACTACAATAGCGGTATTCATCATGGTGCACTCGCTACACCTAACTACATGAAACGCGCATTCGATAAAAAATAATACCAATCAGCTTATATATGGGGTCTATTTAACGTTAAGAAAATTACGCTAGAACTAGGCAAAAATTTTTGTATCTAGTTGTTCTAAATAAAAAATTTTTAACGACGTTATAGTGCAATTTAATTCGTTAAATTGATCAAATATTTATGCAGGTTGGTATAATCTATACCAATTTTATTAAACTAAAAAGGGAGCATGTAAATGCTCCCTTTTTTATACTTTTAAAAACGCCACTGCGCATTTAGCATTACTTGCTGCTGCGAGATTCGTTCATTAAATCCAATCGGCTCTCTATTTTTTGCAACACTTTTAAGTGCAGAACCTTCAACCCCGATTTGTAGTTTATTAGTGAGCTGGTAGCGCCATGTTGCGGTTAAACCTTCCCCATTGCTGGCATTAGGATCAAACGCAGTGGTGTCGTTATCTGTCACTTTAAAATAATCATAACGTACTGAAACTCGATGTTTGCCTTCTTTATGGCTCAGCATTAAATAATGGCTATAAAAAGCATTATCAATTAATGCGTTACTGCCCATTTCAGTTTTACCATTAAGTACCTGTGCTATTAAACGTGTTTTACTATTAAACTTATAAAGCCAAGCGGCGCTTGTAAAGCGAGTATCCCAAGCATACTGCCCTGTACTAATATTAAGTGTGGTTGGGTCGCCATTATTGTTGTAATAATAAATTCGAAATTGTGATTTTTTTAAGTAATCCCAATGTACGCCAGCGTAATAGCCAAAACGACCGTCTACTTCTTCAAACGGTAAAACCTGATTAGCCTGCCAACGTAATTCGTATGCATTTAATGCCGCTATAGGCGCAAATTTAATACTTTCGTTAAATGTAGTTTGTCTATCGTGTAATGCAAAACCACGCCACGCAAGTAAAGTACCGGCAGGATCATTGCCTTTAAATGTAGCACCTACAAAACTAAAGCTATGAGCGCTGTTAAAACGTTTTGCTGGGCGCTTAATAGTTACCTCTGCGCCAACAGTGCGTACTTCCTCGCCTATCCAGCTATTAATAGCTGAGTTTGTATAGTTATAAGGAGAAGTCCACCCTATATCAGGATTTTCAAGCGACATAAGTGGGTAAAAACCCCCCACGCGCATGTGCCATTTATAGTTGCTGTTAGATAGCGGCTGATACTTTATATAAGCTTGCGTAAAGCCAAGGCCAACGTCAGGATCTTGATTCGCATTTAACACCCCATGAGCCGACCAACTAGATGCTAAATCAACATTAAAATCTAAAATACCTTGGGATAAAATAAGTTCGTCGCTTTTAGTATCGTGCCGATATAGCCCAAGACCGCCCTCTTGGAAGCTACGTATATCGTCCCCCTGCACGGCTCTAATTTGTATCAAGCCTTTTACTTGTGCATACAATGCATTACTAAAACATAAAGCACCGGCTACAAATGCCAGCCTTATTAAGCGATTAATAGTCATCAAATTCATCCGTAGCAAAATCAATTTGCTCCGCAATTTCCTGCTTTACTTTATAAGTGATAGGGTTAGTAGCCACAGTAATAGTTTGAGATTCAACCTTACTAATATCACTAAACCCAGAATGCCAAACACTTAACGTGTATTCGCCTGAATTGGCATTTAAATCAACATTCCCGCTTTCATCAGTGATTGCAAAAATAGTGCTATCTACCACTACAATATAACCTAACATCCAATCATGAATATTACAGCCAAGCTCAACAACACCCGTTTGATCAAAAGTAATGGGCGCTTTTGGATGCTCCTTATATAGCTTTAATTCAAATGTTTTAGCTTTAGAAAATGAATAAACATGATGCATGATTGAGTCCGCATTCGGAAACTCTACCTTTGCATTTTGTGGGACAACTAAAATACGCGGCTTAAATTCTCGATTTTGCTGGGTCATCGCATAAGGTGCTTCTGGAGGAATAACGCTAGAGGGGCCTCCTGCAGTTAGCCATACAACAGCATTAGGTAATGGGTCATTATTAGCATTTTTAATTGTAATATTTGCTGCAAAAACTCCAGTACTAACACTTAGTAAAAATACACAAAGTAATCTTTTTATCATTTTCCTGACCGCTATTATCAATTTGTTTACATTATAGACCGATTAAGCCACCAAATTCTTTCTATTTTTTAAAACATTGAATACGTATGTAAGCAGTCGTATTAATCACCAACAGTCATTATCCTTAAACGTCACCACCGACTCATCCAAGGACACACCATGAGAATACCAGCACTTGTGCTTTTAGCCTTTGCTAGTAATAGCTACGGACAAACCGTAGAGCTAAAATCGCCAGACACACAAATAACAGTAAGCATCTCTGACGAAAACAACACGCCAAACTACGCAATAAAATTTAAAAACAAAGCGGTTATAAACAAATCTTTACTGGGGTTTGAATTTAAAACACAAGCAGCCTTTAGCAATGGCTTTAAAATAAAAAGCATTGAGCAAAATAGCGTTAATACACAATGGCAACAACCCTGGGGCGAACGCCAAAACGTTGTTGACGAATATAACGAATTAGCCGTTACCTTTACAAAAAATGAGCCAAATAAAGGCACCTATACCATTCGATTTAAAGCATTTGATAGTGGCGTAGGTTTTAGATACGAAGTGCCACAACAAGCAGGTTTTGAGCACACAGAAATAACCAAAGAGTTGACTGAATTTGCTATAAACAATAGCCATGATGCAACAGCATGGTGGATACCTGCTCGTGGCTGGAACCGCTACGAATATGTTTACAACACTACCCCACTTAACGAAGCTCCACTAGCTCACACACCATTTACGTTTAAAACAAGTGACGGTACTCATATTAGTATTCATGAAGCCGCACTTGTTGATTACGCAGGTATGGTGCTTAATCAACGCCGTCCTGGTACGTTTACCGCCGATTTAACACCGTGGTCAGATGGTATTGCTGTTAAAAAACAAGGTGCTTTTGAAACACCATGGCGCACCATTCAAATAGCCGACAGCGCCGTTGGGTTAGTTAATTCAGACATAATACTAAATCTAAACGAGCCCAATAAGTTGGGTGATGTGTCGTGGGTTAAACCTGGTAAATACGTCGGTATTTGGTGGGGTATGCACATAAATACACAAACATGGGGCAGCGGTAAAAAACACGGCGCTACTACGCAAACCACAAAATACTATATGGATTTTGCAGCCCAGTATGGTTTTGATGGCGTACTCGTTGAAGGCTGGAATATTGGCTGGGATGGCGATTGGTATTTTAATGGCGATGTATTTAACTTTACCAAACCGTACGACGACTTTGACATTGCCGCACTGACTCGATACGGCAAAGAAAAAGGTGTACAGCTCATTGGCCATCACGAAACATCGGGCAATGTAAGTAACTACCGTAACCAAATGGAAGATGCTTTTGCCCTTTACGAAAAATCAAACGTAAGCCAAGTAAAAACAGGTTATGTAGCCGATGGCGGAAATATAAAACGTATAGACAAAAACAGTATTGCTCGCCACGAATGGCATGACGGCCAGTTTATGGTTAACGAATACCTTTATAACGTAAAACTTGCGGCTAAGCATAAAATTAGCATTAATACTCACGAGCCAATTAAAGATACAGGCCTGCGCCGTACTTATCCAAACTGGATTGCGCGCGAAGGCGCACGCGGACAAGAGTATAATGCATGGGGTTCACCACCTAACCCACCAGAGCATGTACCAATGCTTGCTTTTACCCGCATGCTTGCAGGACCAATGGACTTTACGCCAGGTATTTTTGATATGAGCTTTAATGGTTTAGGAGGCGATACAAACCGCCCACAAACCACACTCGCTAAACAACTCGCTCTTTATGTTGTTTTATACAGCCCTATTCAAATGGCTGCTGATTTGCCTAAAAATTACTTAGCGAAGCCCGACGCATTTCAATTTATTCAAGACGTACCAACTGATTGGCAGCAAAGTATTGCTATTGATGGTGAAGTAGGCGACTTTATTGTATTTGCCCGTAAAGAACGTAAAAGTACTAAATACTCAGGAAACGATTGGTACCTAGGTGCTGTTACAGACGAAAAAGCCAGAACTATTGAGGTAAAACTCGACTTTTTAGAGCAAGGCAAAAAGTTTGAAGCACAAATTTATAAAGATGGTAAAAACGCAGAGTGGAAAAACAATCCGTACGATATAGCTATCGAAAAACGTATTGTAACTACAAACGATAAACTAACGCTTAAGCTGGCCACTAGTGGCGGTACAGCTATTCGTTTTAAAGCACTTTAATATAATGGGACCCCTGCATTTACTATGCAGGGGTTAATACCTTTATTGGCAAATATACTTGTGCACTTAAACCGCCTTCTGGGCGGTTTTCTAGTTTTACTTTACCGTCGTGCATATCAACAATGCGTTTAATAATAGCAAGGCCTAAGCCGCTACCTTCACTGCCGCGAGCTGCATCGCCTTGTTTAAATGGCTCAAACACAGACTCTAATTCGTTTTCAGGGATGCCGGGGCCGCTGTCGTTTACAGCAATAACCACGTATTTTTTATTTGAATTAAAATAGCTAAGTACTTCAATATCGCCCTCAGAATAACGTAGCGCATTACCAATCATATTGGTAATTACACGCTTAATAGCCACAGAGCTTAACGGTATATTGCCTATATTTGGATTACTTTTAAACGTAATAGTACGTTGATGCTGAAGCTCAGAATTGACAACTTCGGCAACTAAAGCATTTATATCTTCGCAGCTTAGCTCATCTGTTTTGTGGTGGCGTAAATACTCAATAAACTGATCGATAATCCCGTTCATATCTTCTATATCGTAAATAATACCTTCACGAAGATAGTCGTCTTCATCAACCATCATTTCGGTGGCTAAACGGATACGCGTAAGCGGCGTACGTAAATCATGAGACACACCAGCCATTAGTAAACGGCGGTCGTTTTCAAGTGCGGCAATTCCGCGCGACATTTGGTTAAACGCGCGCGTTACTTCTATTACTTCTGTAGAGCCTTCTTCTTCTAACTTGGTAGAAAAGTCGCCTTTGCCTACTTTTACTGCAGCTTGTTGCAAAGCTTTTAAAGGCCTATTGAGGTGCCTTGCAAACAACCATCCACCCAGCACACTTAAAAATCCAATACTTGATAAGTAAAAAGTCAAAAACTCTAAGTTATTCTCTTTAAAACCTTTAAGCGGTACCTTTACCCAGTAACCAGGCGCTTGCGGTGCTTCAACCCAATAGATTAACGGATCTGTTTGGCTAATACGTACACGAGAAAAACCGCCTAACTGCTCAGTCATGCTACGCGATAGCATAGAATACTCGCGGCTTTGCCCAAGCCCTTGACGCATTGCTTCGCGCTGCGTCATTACTTCAATGCCAGTGATTTCAAAAAACTTTGCAGATACTTCGTCGTTTATTTCAACGCCGTCTTCCCAATCAATAAATACCGTTTTAATTTGTTTAGCGAGCATTAAATTAACTTGCTCAATAGTTGGCTTTACAACGTAAAAACTAACCGTAACATACGACACTATTTGATTGATCAGCAGTAAAGCTGCCACTAAAAATACAGTTTGCCCAAACGCACTACGCGGAAAAAAACCCATATAAATTACTTTTCACCGTCGGGAACAAACACATAACCCAAACCCCAAACGGTTTGAATATAACGAGGATTGGCTGCATCTACTTCAATCATGCGGCGAAGTCGTGACACTTGCACGTCAATACTTCGTTCAAGCGCACTGTAATCACGACCACGCGCTAGGTTCATTAGCTTATCCCGGCTAAGTGGCTCACGCGGATGCGAAACCAGCGCTTTAAGTACTGCAAACTCACCACTGGTAAGTGAAATTGTTTTATCTCCTTCACTCATTTCTCGCGTTGCCAAATTAAGCGTAAATTTACCAAAAGCGATTAAGTTTTCTTCAGCAGCGGGAGCACCAGGTACTTCTTTTGCGCGGCGACGTAAAATTGCTTTAATACGCGCAAGCAATTCTCGAGGATTAAAAGGTTTCGGAATGTAGTCATCAGCGCCAAGCTCAAGACCAATAATACGGTCTACTTCGTCGCCTTTAGCGGTAAGCATTACAATAGGGATTTCGTTTTCTTTTTGACGTAAACGGCGGCAAATAGATAAGCCATCCTCGCCTGGGAGCATTAAATCAAGAACCATTAAGTGAAAGTTTTCACGCTCTAGGAGTCTATCCATTTGCTCCGAATTACCTGCGGTTCTAACAATAAAACCTTGCTCTACTAAGTAACGTTCAAGCAAACTGCGTAAGCGCATATCGTCATCTACAACTAATACTTTTGTGGTTTCGTGTCCCATTATCTCTTTCTTATTTTTATATCCAATTACTAGTTAATATAAATGAAAAACCTAATAATCAAAAATTAATTACCTGCTTAGATTGTTACTGAACATTTCAAAGCTTACTTACGCATACTTTATTACATTTACGCTCGACAAGTTTTGGCAAATTTAATAACGTGCAGACCATTAGAGTTAATAAAGAATTCACCATGAAAACAAATTTAATTACCCGCGAAGGTTACTTGCAATTACAACAAGAACACGACCATTTGTGGAATGTTAAGCGCCCTGAAGTCACCAAAATAGTGAGCTGGGCAGCCAGTCTCGGAGACCGCTCTGAAAACGCTGACTATCAGTATAATAAGCGCTTATTACGCCAAATCGACCGCCGGGTACGTTACTTGCGAAAGCGTATTCCTGATTTAAAAATCATCGACTACTCTCCCGTGCAAGATGGGAAAGTATTTTTTGGCGCATGGGTAGAAATAGAAAACGATGAAGGTGATATAAAAAGATTTAAAATTGTAGGCCCAGATGAAATTTATGAGCGCAAAGACTATATATCAATAGATTCGCCGATGGCGCGCGCGTTGATTAAAAAACAAGTAGATGACGATTTTGAAGTACTTACCCCTCAAGGTAAAAAGCAGTGGTATATAAATACTATTGAATATCAAAAATAATTCCTATATCAGTACCTACAAATAAAAACATTGATTCAGATCACATTAACTTTTCATTGTGTAATCTATTTGAGTAGGATATAAGATAGTTAAGCAGGTTATTTTTAACTTGAAATTTTTAAGGTCGTGGTTATGTCAAACGTAGTACAGCGCATATTAAGTAATGCCGTATTGTTTGCACTTTTAATGAGTGTGAGCTTGACGCTGCACGCCCATACCACGCAGGTAAAACTTGATAACGCTAAAATATCTAACCACTTTATTGCTTGCGATACTCCTGACCAAGCGAATCTCGACTTTGACGTCGACTCTCACGCTAATACGATTACCCTTGGGGCGCTTCAACCACTCCCTAATGCCGTACACTCTTTTTACAAGAGCACTAATTTAAACAGACCTTTTAGCACTGCGTACCAACGTGGACCACCTAGCTATTTAATTTAATTCATTATTTTACAATTTAATTAAATTTTATAACTAATAAGGTGACTATTATGTCTAACTTTAAAGAATTACGTACTCAAAATGTATCTCACGGCGTTATTGCAAGCACATTTGCAGATGATCAACCATTAATTGATTTAGCATCTCCTGCATTAAAAATGGTAAACAACTTTACGCAAACAACACCTATTCGTGCTCAGCACGAAACAACAATAACTGAAGCACTTAAACAAGTAAGCGCAAAACAATCAGACTTTGTTTTAGTAACTGACGAGCACCAAAAATTGATTGGTCTTGTTTCTAGTGCTGATTTGCAAAGCTCTAAAATAACTATTATTGCCGAGCGCTTAAATACACCAAGAGGCGAAGTAAGCTTGCGCGATATCATGACACCTATTAGCAAAATCATGGGTGTGAGCATGCAAAGCTTGAGCTATGCATGCATTGGCGATGCGCTACAAACAATGGAGCATCAGGGTACAATGTTCTTATTAGTAACAACGGCAAGCAACGAAATTTGCGGTTTAATTTCAGCACGTCAAATAGCTAAAACATTGCATATCCCTGTAAATATTTCGCCTATTGCTCACTCTTTCAGTGAAGTATTAGAAAACATAGAGCACCCTCACTAGGGCGCTCTTTTAGCTGAATTAATTTACTCCCTGCCCAACCATCTTAAAGCAAGTAAAATAGCTTGCTTTAAGAGCTTTTCATTACTACCTCCTGTGATATTATTCAAGCAATTAACTACGCCAGAAACACGCTTCTGGTCTTATTTTATTGTATAAAAAGGTTTTTGCATGAGCGATATCTCTGCACGTTTAGCCATAGAACTAAACGCACAGCAGCAACAGGTTGTTGCTGCAACAAAGTTACTTGATGAAGGCGCAACTGTTCCTTTTATTGCCCGCTACCGAAAAGAAATTACAGGTGGCCTAGACGACACTCAATTACGCCTTTTAGAACAGCGCTTATCTTACTTACGAGAGCTTGAAGAACGCCGTAGTTTTATTTTATCGACTATCGAATCTCAGAAAAAGTTAACTGCTGAACTAAGTGCCGACATTGCCAATGCACAAAGTAAAACTGAACTCGAAGATTTATACCTACCCTATAAAGCTAAACGCCGCACTAAAGGCCAAATAGCAATTGAAGCAGGTTTAGAGCCACTGGCCGATGCACTATTTAAAGATGCTAACCTTGACCCAGAGCAACAAGCAGCGCAATTTGTAGATGCCGAAAAAGGCTTTGCAGATACTAAAGCGGTACTTGAAGGCGCTAAATTTATTTTAATGGAGCGCTTTGCAGAAGACGCTAAATTACTCGCTAAATTTAGAAGTCATATTAGCCAAAATGGTGCTATTGAAAGTACAGTGATTAAAGGCCAAGAACAAACAGGTGCAAAATATCGCGATTACTTTGAGCATCAAGAGCTTCTTAAAAAAGTCCCTTCTCACCGTGCACTTGCAATGCTTAGAGCCCGAAATGAAGGCGTACTTCAGTTAAATGTTAACCCTGAGCCAAGCGCTGAAAACTCAGCGCAACTGTGCGCTCAAATGATTGCCGATCATTATCGTTTAGATATTAAATATAAAGCGGCAAGCCCTTGGTTATTAAATGTTGTGCAATGGGCGTGGAAAATTAAATTAGGCCTGCACCTAGAGAATGAATTTTTTGCAGCAATGCGCGAAAAAGCAGAAACTGGCGCCATTGATGTATTTGCTAAAAACTTAAAAGATTTATTAATGGCAGCACCTGCTGGCCCTCGTACTACACTTGGCCTCGATCCTGGTTTACGTACAGGCTGTAAAATTGCCGTTGTTGATAGCACAGGTAAATTGCTAGCTACACAAACTATTTTCCCTCATGCACCACAAAACCATTGGGATAAATCGTTGCGTACATTAGAGCAACTTTGTCGTCAGCATAAAGTAGAGCTTATTGCGATTGGTAACGGTACAGCATCTCGCGAATCTGATAAGTTAGTTGCTGAACTTATGAAAGCCAATACCGAGCTAAAACTTAATAAAATAATGGTGAGCGAAGCGGGCGCATCAGTTTACTCAGCGTCTGAATTTGCCGCAAATGAATTTCCTGATTTAGATGTTTCTATTCGTGGTGCTGTATCTATTGCACGCCGCCTTCAAGATCCACTTGCTGAACTAGTTAAAATTGAGCCAAAATCAATTGGTGTAGGCCAATATCAACACGATGTATCGCAAAGCCAGTTAGGCCAAAGCCTTATTTCAGTCGTTGAAGACTGTGTAAACTCAGTTGGCGTAGATTTAAACATGGCCTCGGTACCGCTACTTACACGCGTATCGGGTTTAAACAAAACATTAGCGCAAAATATCGTTAATTATCGCGATGCTAACGGCACATTTACTAAACGTAGTGAGCTTAAAAAGGTTGAGCGTTTAGGACCAAAAGCATTTGAACAAGCGGCTGGTTTTTTACGTATCAACAATGGTAGCGATCCACTAGATAACTCATCAGTTCACCCTGAGGCTTACCCTATTGTTAAACGTATTTGTGAGCGTAACAGCGTCGATGTAAGCAGCTTAATTGGTAACAGCGACTTTTTAACTAAACTTGCTGCTAACGATTACATTGATGATAAATTTGGTTTGCCAACCGTTACCGACATTATCACTGAGCTTGATAAACCAGGTCGCGATCCGCGTCCTGAATTTAAAACTGCTGAGTTTAAAGCGGGTGTTGAAAAAATTAGCGACTTAAAACCAGGTATGATTTTAGAAGGCGTGGTTTCAAACGTTGCTAACTTTGGTGCATTTGTTGATGTAGGTGTTCACCAAGATGGCTTAGTGCATATTTCAGCAATCACTAATAAATTTATATCAGACCCACGCGAAGTAGTAAAAGCAGGCGATATTGTAAAAGTGAAAGTAGTTGAAGTAGACGCTGCACGTAAACGCATAAGCTTTACTATGCGTTTAGATGACGATATTGATACAAGTAATAAGTCAGCAGCCCCTGCGGCGCAAAAAGCACAAACACGTACTAATAACTCACAATCTCGCGCTGCAAAGCCTAAACGTGACAACGGTAACGCGTTAATGGGTAATGCATTTGCCGATGCGTTCGCTAACGCTAAAACGAAAAAATAAACTTTAATCAAAACTAAAAAAACCGCGTAAGCGGTTTTTTTGTGTTAATTTTAAGGAGTTATTAGCCATACGCCGAAAAGCCACTTTCGCTTTGTGGTGAACTCGTCATTTGATAAAAATTAGCAATGCGCCCAGATCGAGCTTCCACATCGGCATCGCGAGATTGCTCTGTATTGGTATCGCTTTGTGATTCTGCAGTGCTGGTTTCGCTGGCTGAAAGCTTATTACCTTGCTCACCTTCTTCGCTTTGCTCTTCTTCTGGCATCGCAAGTTCGGCTTGAGCCGCTGCTAGCTTTTGCGTAGCATCTGCAGCAATAGAGCGATCAGCTCCCGAAGGCTCTGCAGGCGCTAATGCGGCAGCACGTACGGTTTGCATTTTATCGATAGTGGCTTGCGGATCATTGGGGACTTCAGATACATCAATTTGTACCTCACCACTTACAGCATAGTTGGTGCCATCTGGACCACGTTCATAACCATAGCTCGGCGATCCTGCATGTTGCCCGCCAACAGCAGCATGAGCTTGTTCGTGCACACGTACTTCCGTATCGCGGGTTTTAAGTTCTTTAATTTGCTGTTGTTCTTGTTCGAGTAGTTGCTCTTCTTGCTCAGTATCTTGTTGAGACGCTTCTTGATCGGCACTCTCTGAATTTTCTGAATTGCCTTCGCGCTGCTCAACTGCTTTATCGTCAGCTAGTTTACCGCTGGCATCATAAGTCGATACATCACTATTATTGCCTGGAAGTTTAGCTTTTTCAGCATCGCTTTGTGCTTTGGTTTCAGTATTGCTCGCACTGCTTGAAGCAGGAGCAGGAATAACTTCTCGTAGCTGGTTGTCACGCCGTGCGGTTTCCGTATAAACATTTGCTGTGTTTATATTGATAGACGGAAATGGCGTGACAATATTCATTATTACTAAACTTTAATATCGATTAACGTGCCAAGTACATCATCAGCCGTTTGAATTGATTGCGTGTTTGCCTTAGCGTTAAATTCTTCAACTTTTAAATTAACAAGTGCTTCATCAACACGAGCTGGTTGTGCTACAGGTGCAGTAATGGCTTCTTCTGGGCGTGCTGCGCTAAGCTGACGTTGCTGCGCTAATTGCGCGTCATCTTGTTGTTCTATACTGGCACGGTTAATCTCAGCACTGGCTTTTTCAATACCTTGGCTAGCACGATTAAACCCTTCTACACCACTATTAAATACAGATCCGATTGGCATATTAAAATCTCCACCAAATAAACATTGTTTAATTATCGCTCAGGTTATGCTCAAAATAAAGCTTTAAACCGCGCTATTATTAGCTCTATTTTAAAGCATTGATTTAACGACAGATAAAAACTCACTTTTATGAGAAATAAACGGCGCGTGCGACGCTTTATCTAGCACTTCGTATTCAAATTCAGTATTTAGTACTGACATTTCACTAATTGCTTTATAAGGCACTAAGGCATCAAGTCGGCCAAATACTCCTTTGATCGGCACAGGGCAATGAGCAAATAAATCACGTAAATCGTCGTTTTTTAAAATATCTAAACCAGCACTCAGGGCGTCGCTTTGTGGTGCGCTGTACTGATTTAGTAATTGTTTAAGCAGCTTTATATCATCACGTGCCGACTCGCTACCCATCGCTTGAATAGCTAAAAAGCGATCTATGGTTTTTTCTCTGTGATTAACTAATTGCTCTTTAAACTGCGCCAATACATTCGCTTTTATTCCGGGCCAATTATCTGCCTCCGCAAAAAAAGGAGTCGATGCAATTAAAATAACTTTTGATACTTTTTCGGGCCAATGCTTTGCAATATAAAGTGCAAATAAACCACCTAACGACCATCCCATTAAAATAGACTGAGGCTTTAGCTGCTCACTTAAAATTACTGCTGCATCATGCAAAGTATAAGGGCTTGGGCAAATAAGGCTATTACCAAATCCCGGTAGGTCAAGGCTACGTACATTTCCTGAATATAAAGACTCAAGTTCTGGCTGTACTAATTGCCATACACCCTGATTCATTCCCCAACCATGTAATAACACTAGCTCACTTTGCATATTTGCCTAACCTTTACCAAACTTAGGCTTATCATAACGTTTAAATAGGTGGTTGTAATGCACGGAGTGAATCAATGAAACAAGCCGTTTTAAATTGGTTATTTCCCTCTTATTGCGTGCAATGCCAAAGCCCGATTACGGCCAATTTAGGGTTATGTGATTATTGCCTTGAAGATTTACCGTTATTTGACTTTAGTAAGCATAATAATTTACTGCATCGACCCGATATTGTTGAGATGTTTCCTAATTGCGAGTTTGATAAGTTATTTGCCTGCGCTTTTTATCAACCGCCCTTTGATCATTGGCTTAAAAGGCTAAAATTTAACAACCAAATTCATTATAAAAAGGCATTGCAGCAAGTTATAAAAAAACAATTAACGCAGTTTTTTGAGCAAAGCCCTACTTTGCCAGATACCTTTATTATTTTACCTCTTCATAAAAGCCGATTCATTACTCGCGGGTTTAATCAGGTAAGCCAAGTATGGCAGCCTCTTTTGTCTCAATTCGCACCTTTAAATAGTAGTCTTATTCGCAATAAAAAAACCCAAGCGCAATCTGCACTTTCAAAAGCCAAACGAGTCAAAAATTTAAAAAATGCCTTTATTTGTACAGAGGATATGAGCGGAAAAAACGTCGCTATTATTGATGATGTTATGACGACAGGGGCAACATTGAACGCAGCTACTAGTGCACTAAAACAAGCAGGCGCTAAACAAGTGTGGGCTTTTACAACTTGCTTAACGCCTATATAATTATTAAAAAGTATTATACCAATCCGCAATAATACTTAATCATTTTGCGGGGCTAAACGTGTCGCTACCTGTGTTAAAAAATTCTCATTTACGACTGCATGGATGCAGAAGGTAGAGCAATGCAGGAGCAATTGCCGAGAACAACTAAATAGCGAATTTTTTGCCTAGCTATCAACACGTTTTTCCATCCTCAAATTAGATCTCTTAATTAAGCGAATTGGTATTAATCGCCATTTACTCGAAACGTATGGCCAAAAAAGAGCGCATTACTGAGTAATCTACTTGTCCCATACCAGTAACCTCTAAACACCGGATCGTCAGTCATACCAATTACAGTGCCTCGCCCGTACGAATGAGCTATTAACCCTGCTCCACCCGCTACTTGCTCAACATTCACGGCATCGGTAAAGCCTGCCAATAATGGATTTTTAGTGTAGGTAAGTATATTTACAAACGGCGCATCTGAAGTTTCTAGCAACCAAGTACTGTTTTTAAATACCGGTAATGTATTGCGCTTAAGTGAAAATGTAAGCGGATGAGTCAAATCTACATTAGTATTAAAAATAGCCCCGGCAATGCGCTGACGCCCCGCTAAATGATCCTTATCGGCGTAATTTAGCCCTTTGGTTTTAAATGCACTTGCTACATCTTGGCGTGATAGATAACTTGCTTTAAGTAATTGCTGATCAGCTAAAAATTTAGCGCCACCTTTGTGACCCCAAATAACGCCGCCTGTTCTTACCCAGCTTTTAATAGCCACTTTATCAGCGTCCGATAGGCTATTGTAGTTACCATGAGCAAGTACTATATGACTGTAATTACTGAGCTCAATAGAGCCTAAACGCTCCATTTCAACAATTGTTGGTGCAACGCCTACAAAGCGGTCGAGGTAATACCATACTTCTCCTGCTTCATACTGGCTTACGCCTTTACCCCCTATTAATAACACTTTTGGCTCGCTAACAACGGCCATTGTGCGAGACCCTAAATCAGCACCTTTACTTGTAAGGCCGGTAGTTATTGGCTTAATCGCAATTCCAAATTCATTTTGTGCTTTATTTAGTATATCTACCCAATCGTTAGTTGTTTGTAAGCCTGCTGGGACAATAATACTGCCGGCATTAAAGTTCACTTCGCCGGAGTTTGTTTTAGCTGTTAATGGGCTTAACGCTACCCGCGCTTTAACACCTTGCTTTAAAAGGCTGTTTAACATTTTAGGTGCTAGGTAGTCATCCCACGAAAAACCAAAAGCATAACCTTGCTCAAGTTTAGCAAAAGAAGGTTTAACTGCTTTTTGCCATGGTGTACTAGCTACCTCTAAACCCCAGCTGCTTTTTACTTTGGCAAAAGGTAGATTAAATGCATGTGCTAAAGTCCAGCCAGATACGTCATAAAAAGTATTGTCAGCAAAGTTTTTTTGTTCGCTAAAAATAGCTTTTACCAAACGATATTGCGGTTGTGCTAAGGGCACAAAATAGCTATTAGTTGTAAAGCTTTTACCATTCGCTTTAAGTGATTTAGTCAGTGGGAATGCATCTATTTGATGTTGCTTTAATAACTCTAAAAAGTATTTAATACGCGAGTTATCTTTTTCGCCCTCAACAACATAACCTTCAAAGTTTTCATCACTGGCTAAATCAGCCGCCTGATTATAAAACTTAGCTTGGTAGTCTAGTAACGCAGTTCGATTATCAACAGCTGCTTTAAAGGTTGATAAGCTCGTTAATAACTGGTTTTTAATAGTAAAAGGAAAAGTCAGTGTACCGTTTATGGTTTCTTGCACATGCCCGCGAGAGCTTGCTTGTTCAAATAAAATTCCGACTCCACCATTTACATCTGGGTAAGTTGAACCTTTACCGTAATAAAAGTCGTCAAAGCTTTCTTCGGTAAAATAAAGGGCGTTGTTTTCATCTAATGTTTTTGCATGATAGTTAGCAATCGCTTTAGTTAATGTTACATTTTCATCTGGTGTTATTGGGTGCTTACGACTCGCAATACCAGGTTGAAAAAAGTAACTGCTGTTAGGTCCCATTTCATGAAAATCGGTTAAAACATTAGGTTTCCACTGATGAAATTTGGCAATACGCGCACGCGATTCTGGGTGCTGCAGCAATAACCAGTCGCGATTTAAATCAAACCAGTAATGGTTAGTACGGCTACTTGGCCAATTTTCAACATGTTCACGCGTTTTAGGATCGCTTGATAAGTTCATGCCCCGATTACTGTTCGCCCAATTAGCAAAACGAGCAAGCCCATCTGGATTAAGTGAAGGGTCGAGTAAAATAACCGTGTTATTTAATAACTCGTCTATTTCAGCACCTTGTGCCGCGGCTAAGTAATACGCCACCAGCAACGATGAGTTACTACCTGATGATTCATTACCATGCACACTGTACCCCATCCATACAACTGCAGGCTGTTTTGCAGAGTCAGTTTTAGTGCCATTATTGTTACTTAATCGAGCTAAATGAGACTCTCGAATTTGCTCTATATTTTTAAGCTTTTGTGGTGCAGTAATCGTTAGCATTACAAGCGGGCGCTGTTCATGCGTGCGACCAATTACTTCAAAATTTATACGATCGCTTTTATCAGCCAATATTTCCATGTAGCGCACGAGCTGATCGTGCCTTACATGCCACTCTCCTACTTCGTAGCCAAGCACTTGCTCAGGTGTTGGAATAGTGGGGTCAAATGTTACATCTTGTTCAAAATAATATGAAAGCGGCTTTGCTACACTTGAAAAACTCAGCAATACCACCATTAATGTTAATACCAAACGCATATAAATCACTCAAAAAATGTTCGTTGTTTGCACGCTACCATTGCTTAAAATAGATGCCAACTTTTTACGCTCAACACTAGCCGCAACACGACGAGCGGAGTATGATACGCAGTATCCGAGTAATTTAGTCAAGTATAGATGGTTTTATGATTTCTATTTCCGAAACAGCGCAAGCGCATTTTGCTAAACTATTAGCAGATCAATCACAACAAACCAATATTCGTGTGTTTGTTGTAAACCCTGGTTCATCACAAGCGGAATGTGGTGTGTCTTATTGTCCAGAAGACGCTGTAGAAGCGAGCGACATTCGCCTAAACTTTAACGGTTTTGATGCCGTTGTAGATGCAGAAAGTGCTCCATTTTTAGAAGAAGCTGAAATCGATTTTGTTACCGACAAAATGGGTACTCAGTTAACGCTAAAAGCACCTAATGCTAAAGCACGTAAAATAGGTGATGATGCATCGTTAAACGAGCGTGTACAGCACATGCTAGAAACCGAAGTAAATCCACAGCTTGCTAACCACGGTGGTCAAGTAAGCCTTGTTGAAATTACAGCTGCAGGTATAGCGATACTTCAATTTGGTGGTGGTTGTAACGGTTGTTCTATGATCGATGTAACGCTAAAAGAAGGCATTGAAAAAGAAATGATAGCTAAGTTTGAAGAAATCACCGGTGTTGCTGATATTACAGAGCACGAAGCGGGCGATCACTCTTACTATTAGGCCTTATAAATGTTAAAGCAGCTTATTTATCGCTTAGGGAGCAACCCTAAGCTGAGCTTAAAGCGCTTTTTTCGCGGCTTAGCACTGTTTGTGCTAGCCGTGATATTCATATCTATTGGGTATTACACCCACTACAGTTTACAAATAATTGGCGTTATAATTTTAGTCCCCGCATTATTTTTTGCCGGATGGGGCTACTGCGGTATTTTTGCTAATCGTTTTTCACAAGTTTTAAAAGATATGGGCCCTAAACATCACGACCCCGACCTCTGGAAATAAATCATTTATTTATACCAACCTCCATATATATTTGGGCAATTTATCGAATTAAATCACTCTATAACGTTGTTAAAAATTTTTTATTTAGAACAACTAGATACAAAAATTTTTGCCTAGTTCTAGCGCAATTTTCTTATCGTTAAATAGACCCCATATATAAGCAGATTAGTATTAGTTTAATCCAGTAGCTGATTATTTACTTTTAAGTGGTGATATTTAATTATTAACGTAACACCGCGCATTAACATAAAACAGCTCATAGCCAACCATAACCCGTTATTTTGCCAGTCTATAAACACCCAAAACACACCAAAAAACCCCACTCCAGCTGAAAGTATCATACTGTTGCGCATGTCCTTTGCTCGTGTGAGTCCAACAAAAATACCGTCAAACAAAAAGCAGCTCATGGCTAAAATTGGCAATGCTATTAGCCACGGTAAATAGTGTGTTGCCTCTTGAATAACCTCTGGCACATTAGTTAAAAGCTTGATTATACCGCTGCCAAACAATGCAAAAAAAGCGCTATATAACACGCCAAAAAGCATACCCCAAAATACGCTTATTTTAACCCAAAGCTCTATATTTTTAACGCTTCCTTGGCCTTTAGCTTGCCCTACTTTTGCCTCAGACGCATAAGCAACGCCATCAAGAGCAAAGCTCACCAACATTAAAAAGTTAAGTAAAACAGCATTAGCGGCGAGCGTAGTTTCGCCAATTCGCGCTGCGTAAAATGTCATAAAGCTAAAGCATAATTGCAGTATTAAAGAGCGAATAAATATATCTCTATTCAAACTCAATAATTCAGTCATTTTGCTAATACTCAACCAATTCGGTGCATTTAGCTCAATGCCTTGTTTTTTAGCTAGTTTAACCACTAAAAAAAGTGCAAATACTAACGCCGTATAATCAGCAATCAGTGAAGCCCACGCAGCGCCTGCAACGGCCCAATCTAAATAAACAACAAAATAAATATCGAGCACTATATTAACGATATTAGTGACTAGTAATAAATAAAATGGACCTCGACCATAATGCACACCAAGCATCCAACCCAATAACACTAAATTACACAATGCTGCTGGAGCACTAAAAATACGAATGCTAAAATACTGATACGCTTGGGTAAGTACGTCGCTGTTAGCAGCGGATAGGTAAGCAATAGCGTGTTTTATTAATGGGGATAGTACAATTAATAGCACAGCCACTGCGCTTGCCAGCAATAGGCTTCGTTTAAGTAAAGCGGCAAGTTGGGTTAAATCGTTTTTTCCGTATGCTTGTGCCACGAGTCCCGTGGTGCTCATTCTTAAAAAACCAGCAAGCCAAAATAAAATAGAGATAACTGCAGAGCCAAGGGCAATACCCGCCAAGTAATGAGCGCTTCCTAAGTGCCCAATTACAGCAGTATCAACAATTCCTAACAACGGCACTGTGATATTTGATAGTATCATCGGACCCGCTAACAACAGCAAGCTTTTATGGTGTGCCTTATTATGTATAAAAAATTGTTTCATTTAGTATTATTTTTCCTCTTTAGTATATCTATGCGCGCTCAAGCAGCCGTTATTTTACAGTATCATCATGTTAGTGAAACCCTACCCGCTGTAACTAGCGTTAGCGCAAATACATTTACTAAACATTTAAGCTATTTAAAAGAGCACAACTTTAACGTTATTCCTCTTAATGAGTTAATAAGCGCCCTTCAGCAAGGTGAAACCTTACCTGATAAAACAGTCGCCATCACCTTTGATGATGGTTATAACAATAACTATGAACAAGCTGCACCTATTTTAGAAAAGTTTGGCTACCCATACACTATTTTTGTAAATCCTAAATTAATAGACGAAGGCATGAGTTACGTAATGGGGTGGGATAAGCTCAAAGAATTATCTAAAAAAGGGGCATTAATAGCCAATCATAGCGGACAACATGATTACTTACACCTTAAGCTTGAAAACGAAACCGATGCACAATGGCAATCACGTATTAAGCAAGATATTCTTAGCTCTCAAAAACGCATAAAAGAAGAAATAGGCCAAGACTATAAATACTTAGCATACCCGTATGGTGAGTTTAATAATGAGTTGCAAGCACTTGTAACAGAGCTTGGTTTTGTGGGAATTGGTCAGCACTCAGGGGCTGTAAATAAAGATTCTAATTTTAGTCGCTTACCGCGTTTTCCTGCATCAGGCTTTTACAGCAAACTAGAGACTCTTATTACTAAGCTTAACTCACGCGCGTTTAATATCACCAATTTAACTTATCAAGATAGCGTTACACAGCAAAATCCACCAACGCTCACAATTGAATTTAATATGAGTGATTTCCATAAAAGCCAATTTGCTTGTTACGTATCAAGCGTAGGCCAAGCAAAATTAAAATGGATAAATAAAAATACAGTCGAAATAACCTCGCCAAAAGTGCTTAATAAAGGGCGTTCTCGTTTTAATTGTACAGCCCCTTCTATTTCAAGCCCTGGTGATTATTTTTGGTTTTCGCAGCCTTGGGTGATCCAATCGCCTAAAGCTTAACGACCTAACGTAAAAGCCACTAGGTTATTCTATTAACTACTCTAAAGACCATAAAAAAAGGAGCCTAAAGCTCCTTTAAAATTGGTAAAAAGTAAAAAACTAGTTTTTGTAGTAATCGGCTATTTTTTTAAACTCTTCAGTTAAAGTAGTCGCATTAATTAATGGCACACTACCTTGTTTAAATTCAGGTTTAAAAATAGCTCTTACGGCTCCATTTTTATCAACTAATGCAACGGATGCACTATGATCAACCGCATACTCTGATTCTTCAGAGTCACTAATCGCATAAATTAAACCAAGCTCCCTAACAACAGGAAAAAGGTGTTTATGCTCTCCCGATACAGCTAAAAAGTCAGGGTTAAAATAATCTATATATTGCTTTCGCTTAGCTGGCGTATCGCGTTTTGGATCAACCGATAAAAACCAAACTTGCAACGGATAATCTGCCTGTAAGTTTTTATAAACGGCATTAAGCTTAGCCAACGTTAACGGGCAAATATCAGGGCAGCTTGTATAGCCTAAAAATACTAAATTCCACTGTCCTAAAAATTGTTGCTTAGTCACTAATTCGCCGCGCTGATCATTTAGCGTAAAATCAGACAGTGGTTTTGCATTTTCGTAAACCAATGCATCTACATCTGGCGGGCTATTTTCATTTGAGCATGCTGATAAAAACAAAACTAAAACAACAATTAATCCAAGCCATAACTGCTTCATAAAGGGAGCCATTTATCTATAAATAAGATTACAAAGAGTACCATTAAATGAATAATCGAAAAACGAAATAAGTTCATTGCAGTCTCATCATTTCCAGCAATTTTTAAATTGACCGCCTTATATATAAACACGGCATTTAATACACATGCACCTATCAAATAGATTAATCCAGACATACCGATTAAATAAGGTAATACACAAACAACAGCGAGTAAAACAGAGTAAGCAACAACGCAGGTTTTACAAAAATCGATACCATGGGTTACTGGTAACATAGGGATTTTAGCGCGTTCATAATCACTTTTTCGCGCTATAGCCAGCGCCCAAAAATGAGGAGGCGTCCATGTAAATATAATCATTACGAGTAGCCAGGGAGCCGCAGCCATTTGGTTTGTTTCTGACACCCAACCTAATAATGGAGGCATTGCGCCAGCCAATCCACCAATAACAATATTTTGCGGCGTTGCACGCTTTAAAAATGATGTATAAACGAATGCATAACCTACCAATGCAAATAACGTTAATATAGCGGTTAAGGTATTAGCCCACACCATCAGCATAATAAAACCAGCAACCCCAATAACAGCTGCAAAACTAAGCGCATGTGTTTTACTTAAACGCCCTTTAGCTACAGGGCGATGACGAGTTCGTGCCATTTTTGAGTCTATCTCGCTATCAACCACATGATTAATAACCGCTGCTGCTGCAGAAAGTAGGCCTATACCTAACAAGCTAATAAACTGTACAGTCATGCCACGCCCTACATCGGGAGCAAGTGCTAACCCAACCCAAGCAGTTAGTACCAGCATAGCGACTACTTTAAATTTACTAATTGCTAAGTAGTCTTGTAGTAAATTATACGCGCGCGAAGTTAGCGGTTGAGTATTAACAGGTAGCATTGTTTTTTTATCGATTATAAGTGCCATAATATTTCCCCTTTATGTGCGTGATTTTAAGTAATAACACAACCTAACCATGCTTAATAACAGTATGGCAGCCATCAAGTTATGTGCCAGTGCAACTCCCAACGGAATGTGCCAATGTACTAAAATAACTCCCAAGCTAATTTGGCAAAGTAAGACTAGTAATACGCTCACAACGCAGTTTTTAATTTTTTGAGAGTAAGCTTTGCTGTATATTTTCCACATAATTAATGCCAGAACAATGCAAGTAACCAGTGCCCAAATACGATGTAATAAATGAATAGACATGCGTGCTTGCTGCGATAACACACCATACTCATAATTACTGTGCTCAAGCGGTAATTGAAATACGCTACTTAATGAAAACGGTTGTGCGTAATCACACAATGGTAAACCACTACAATGCGGAGCTGCGTAATTTGCAGCAAGCCAACCACCAAGTGCAATTTGGATAACCAACACACTAAGCGCAATTAAACTCAAACCAAAATAACGCTTTGCGCCGCTATCTCCACCCATTATTGGCTTGGCAGTTAGTCGCAAATATAAAAGCGTAATTAGCGATAAAATACTAAAACCACCTAATAAGTGGCCCATTACAATAAGCGGCTGCAGGTTCATAGTGACAGTCCACATACCAAGCGCTGCCTGAAACACCACAAGTAAGAGCAAAGCTAAAGGCAATTTAACTGGTGTAGTTGGATATTGGCGTTTTAAAAAAGCCAACACAAATAAACCTAAAATAAGTAACCCTAAAGCACCTGCAAAATAGCGATGGATCATTTCTTTCCACGCTTTTGCGGTTTCGAACATCATATCGGGATAACTTTGAGTTGCTAAGGCTATGTCGGCCTCATGCTTAGGAACCGTTAAAAAGCCATAACAGCCTGGCCAATCGGGGCATCCTAAACCTGCGTCACTTAAGCGGGTGTAAGCACCTAAAGCCACAACAATTAAAGCGAGTAATCCTGTTATTAATACTAAGTTTTTATAATTTTTATACATTAAACACTCCAACTTAAATAAGCTGATCAATTAGCTAGAACGAGAATAATTGAGTAGTTTTTTTAGATCTTTTAATAACCCTTTTTGCACTAAACGATTTTCTTGTGGCTCGACTTTAAAGGGATATTCAAGTACCACTAACCCCATATGATCAATTAAATACAAACTTGCAGGATTTAAACTCTGTTGCTCGGTAATAATTTTCCATGGTAGATTTTTATTGTTGGGGCTTCCCATTACAGCCATATCCACTTTTCCTTGGTTTTTACCGAGTGCCACATATAAGTTATTAAGCGCATTGAGCTGTTCGCTGCATGGGGTGTTACATTCGTTTGAATAATTAAGTGCGATAGTCCATTGTTTTGGATTATTTTGCGGCCAATTTTCAAATTTTATTTCTTGGCTTAAAAACTCGCCATTATTAGTAATTGCAGTAGGTAACCAATCGAACTTTAATGCGCCATATGCCAAAACTAATGGGATAGCGCAGCAAGCCACAAACAAAAAAAGAGGATTATTTTTCATTAGGTGTCCTTTTTTTACTCGCAAAAATAGCCACAACAGCACATGCAACAGCAATTAAAAACCATTGCACAGCGTAGGCACTATGCTTTTGAGGGCTCATAACAACAGCCTCATAATGAGGTGTTGCAATCTCATCACCAGTACCTTGTCTGTAAGCCATAAAATTAATTAACGATTGCTGGCTTTGAATGCTCAGCATATTCAAATCGATAGATTGGATTCTTGTAGGTAAGTCGTTATTTGTCGTTTTATCTTCAAGCGTAAAGCTACTTAAGTTATTTTCTTTTATTTGCGCTTTAAGAATAAAAATATCTTTAGGCAGAGTAACCTTTGGCAGTGTATCTCTAGATATAGGCGCTTTTACCCATCCTAAATTAACTAAAATCACTTTTTCTTCGCTGTCAGGCTTTAGTAAAGCAAGTAAGTCGTAACCTACTTGTCCGTTATAAACTTGATTATCTAAAAGCCAATATTGGTTTTGTACAAACCGCCCTTTTAACTCAACCAATACACCTGTTTTGTTCCAGCTATCAGGAAGGTTAAGTAATTGAGACCAGCTCATCACACCACGAGTCTGTTGCTTAGCAATAGCGTTTAGTTGCTGCTGCTTTTGCTCACCCCGCTCCAGCTGCCAAAATCCTAATCGCACACACACAAGTACAACAACCACAACCATACAAAGTGTGATTATTGAGCTAAGCTTTTGTTTGTGCCATAAAACTAACTGCATAAGGTTCAACCCAGTGATTATTAAAATTATTATCGTACTGTTATTACTATTTATACTTTTTAACTTATTTAGAGCATTGTTTATTATGGTGTCAGGGAAAACTGGGGGACGACCTATGTCTCACTTTTTAGGTCGTCGCGTATTGTTTTCGGTCGTTGTTTTAATTTTTGTTATTGCAGCGCTTAAACTTGGTTTTATTACAGCGAATAGCTCGCTAATAAACGCTACAGCACATATACAAATATAAATAAACACAACCAAACAACATCAACAAAATGCCAATACCAAGCAGCTGCTTGAAAAGCAAAATGCTTATCTTTAGTAAAGTGCCCTTTTAATATCCGTAAAAATATTACAAATAAAAGTACGGTCCCTAGCGTTACATGCATGCCATGAAAACCAGTCAATAAAAAGAACGTATTACCGTAAACACCTGCATCAAGCGTTAGGTTGAGGTCATTATATGCATGTATGTATTCCTCAACTTGCAGCCCTAAAAAGCAAACACCTAATAAAATAGTGGCGCCCAAAAACACTTTAAGTGGCGTGCGCTTATTATTTTCCATTACTACATGAGCAAAATGTAAGGTAACTGAGGAGGTAAGCAGTATTAAGGTATTTATAAGCGGCAGACCTTGCCAACCCATTGCTTGGGTTGTATCACCGCTAGGGGTAGATACGAGAGGCCAAACAGCTTCAAACGTAGGCCAAAGTACTTCGTTGGTCATTGCATTATTACCCGCGCCACCTAACCAAGGGACCGATAGGACTCGCGCATAAAATAATGCGCCAAAAAAGGCCATAAAAAACATCACTTCAGAAAAAATAAACCAGCTCATCCCTTGCCTAAACGATCGATCCATTTGTGCTGAGTACAACCCTTGATCAGACTCGCTGATAACATTTTTAAACCAGCTATAAAGCATATACAAAAGTACAGCTATGCCAACGTACAGTAAATAAACGCCACTGCCGCCTTCTTTTCCTACGTTCATAACAGTTAATGCAGCGCCTACAGCAATAAAAAATAATGCTATAGCCCCTACAATAGGCCAAGGACTTTGCTCTGGTACGTAATAATTTTCATATTTTTGATTCATGTTATTTACTCCTAGTTTTACACTAGACATGCAGGCTAGTTATTACTCGCAACTAGCTGCTCACTAATATCAAATACGGTGTACGACAGCGTCAACTCTTCAATATCGCTTGGTAATGCGGTATCAACATAAAACAGTAATTTAAATTCAAGCTCTTCTCCTGCTTTTAGAGGTTGCTGATCAAAACAAAAACAGGCAATTTTATGTAAATACTTAGCCGCTTTACCTGGAGATACAGACGGCACCGCTTGCATTACTTTGTCGAGGTCACTACTATTTTTAGCACTAAACATCACCTCACGCATGGCACCGGGTTTAACAGTAACGCTGTACTCTTTTGATTTAACTACAAACGGCGCACCAGCTTGCGCATGAGTTGTAAAACTCACGCCTATTTCGCGGTCTTGCACTATTTGCGTACTTCGCTCTGCTTGCTCAAGTGACGGTTTACCATTAAGCCCTGTTACGTCGCAAAACACGTCGTACAAGGGCACTAAGGCAAACGCAAAGGCAAACATACCTATACAAATAAGAACCAAGCGTTTAAGTAACGGTGCGTGTGTCATTACTTGATTACCGGCGGTATAGAGAAGGTATGATAAGGCGCAGGAGAGTCAACTTCCCACTCAAGCCCTTCTGCGCCATCCCATACTTTTGCAGGCACTTTATCGCCACCACGTGCACATTTAATTACTACAGCAACAAACAGTAGTTGCGATAAACCAAAGGCAAAACCGCCTATACTTATAATTGCGTTAAAGTCGGCAAATTGCAGTGCATAATCGGGAATTCGACGTGGCATACCAGCAAGTCCTACAAAATGCATAGGAAAAAACAGAACGTTTACGCTCACCAGCGATAGCCAAAAATGCCATTTAGCTAGCGTGATATTAAACATGTTGCCCGTCCACTTGGGCAGCCAATAATAAGCACCCGCCATTATCGAAAATACAGCCCCTGTAACTAAAACATAATGAAAATGTGCCACCACAAAGTAAGTATCGTGGTACTGAAAATCAGCAGGTGTAATTGCTAGCATCAACCCTGAAAAACCACCTATGGTAAACAACACAATAAACGCAATACTAAAAAGCATCGGCACTTCAAAGGTAATTGATCCTTTCCACATTGTGGCAACCCAGTTAAATACTTTTACCCCTGTGGGCACCGATATAAGCATGGTCGCGTACATAAAAAACAACTCGCCAGCAACCGGCATTCCAGTGGTAAACATATGGTGCGCCCATACAATAAAGCTAAGTAGCGCAATTGAGGATGTGGCGTACACCATTGAGGCATAACCAAATAGTTTTTTACGAGAAAAAGTGGGCACTATGGTCGATATAATGCCAAAGGCAGGAAGAATCATTATGTACACTTCAGGGTGACCAAAAAACCAAAAAATATGCTGAAACATCACCGGATCGCCACCGCCTGCAGCATCAAAAAAGCTGGTAGCAAAGTACTTATCGGTAAGCACCATAGTTACCGCTCCCGCAAGCACTGGCATTACTGCTATTAATAAAAAAGCGGTAATTAACCATGTCCACACAAATAGCGGTAACTTCATCCACGACATACCGGGTGCACGTAAATTCACTATGGTTACAATCACATTAATTGCACCCATAATTGAGCTAATTCCCATAATATGTACGGCAAATACAAACATTGCAGTGTTATCGTTACTATAGGTTGTAGAGAGCGGTGCGTAAAAAGTCCAACCAAATGCAGGTCCCCCACCAGGCATAAATAACGATGCAAGTAAGATTAAAAATGCAAACGGTAAAATCCAAAAGCTCCAGTTATTCATTCTTGGTAATGCCATATCTGGCGCGCCAATCATTAAAGGGATCATCCAATTAGCAAGGCCTGTAAAGGCCGGCATAACCGCACCAAACACCATAATTAAACCGTGTACTGTGGTCATTTGATTAAAAAAGTGAGGATCGACCAGCTGTAAACCAGGTTGAAATAATTCAGCCCTGATCACCATGGCCATTCCGCCGCCAATTAAAAACATGGTCAGCGAAAAAATTAAATATAAGCTACCAATATCTTTATGGTTAGTTGTATAAAGCCAGCGTTTAAAACCTTTAGCTGGATGATGAGCATGGTCAGCTTCATTGGCGTTAGGTTGTTCTACTATGCTACTCATTAGTTCGCCTCCACTTTGGCATCAATTGCCGCCTGTATTTGACTCGGCTGAATAACATCACCCGTATCGTTACCCCACGCATTACGTTTATAAGTAATAACAGCTGCTAATTGCTTTATAGATAACTGCTTGGCAAACGCTTGCATTGCCGTACCTGGTCGTCCATGAATAACTACATCAATGTGATCTTTTATATCGCCAAGCACTATTGGGCTTCCTTTAAGCGCAGGAAAAACACCCGGCAATCCCATGCCAGTAGGCTGATGACACGCCGCGCAGCTGGCCATATACACTTGCTCACCTAAAGTCATTAACTCTTCTTTAGGAAGTGTTTTATCAAGCAGAGCAGCGTCGGCCAGTGCTGCTTTTTGTTTTGCTTGCTTTGCATCGGCTAGCCATACTTTAAAGTCAGCTTCAGATTTAGCTTCAACCACTACGGGCATAAAACCATGATCTTTACCGCAAAGCTCGGCACATTGACCTCGGTAAATACCTTCCTCGTTAATATTGGTCCATGTTTCGTTTATAAATCCCGGGTTAGCGTCTTTTTTCACAGCAAAATCAGGTACCCACCAAGAGTGAATAACATCATCAGAGGTCATTAAAAAACGTACTTTTTGGTTTATTGGCAGTACAAGCGGTTTATCTACTTCAAGTAAATAATTAGGATTTTTATCTGCAAGATTCGCTATTTCGTCTTGAGGGGTGGATAAAATAGAATAAAATGCGACGTCTTCGCCCATATATTCATAGTGCCATTTCCATTGCGAACCTGTAATTTTAATAGTGAGATCAGCTTTGCTGGCATCTTCCATTGCAATTAGGGTTTTAGTGGCTGGTACTGCCATAGCAATTAAAATAACGAATGGAATAGCTGTCCAAAGTATTTCTACTTTAGTGCTTTCGTGAAATTGGGCAGGTACAGCCCCTTTAGATTTACGGTGATGAATCAGTGCCCAAAACATAATTGCGAACACTATCACCCCAATCACACAACATATTATAAATATGGTCATGTGCAGCTGATATACATTATTGCTTATATCGGTTACGCCTTTGCGCATATTGTACTGGCTGTTAGCCAAAACATGCTGCGGAAAAACAATCAATACAAGCCACAAGGTAGAGGTCAGTTTACCCATGTGACGGCTCCTTTGATGCTATTGCGAGTGCGAAGAGGCATACGGCTTAAACGCCAATTCGTTATTTTTATTATTTAACCAATCTTGTTTTTTTGACTGGTATCGCTGCCCCAACAAAGAGTTTGTATATTGTGTGTTCTCAAAACTGAAAAGCTGTGAGTTATTGTTAGTTCAGCACACTAATAATTAGCTAAAAAATGAGCAACAAGCAAGCTTTAGTATAAAAAACAACCAGGTGATATTAAGTAATTAATAAAAAACCAGCAATCAACTAGACAACTAAAAGTTCAAAAAACGAGCAAAACAAAGGGGTTTAACGCTTTAGGGAGGGGGGGAGTATGAGTTCAAAAAAGTTTACAGCTTAAATAATTAGTTCGCTGTTTAAGCTATATTTTTAGTACGAATTTTAAAACAAAAATGCGCACTAAAAAGTGCGCATTAATAAATTGATTGTTTAAAGCAATCTAAAAACTACATCCAATCGGCATTTCTTATTACGCCAACAGCTAGGCCTTCAATGTTAAAAGACTCATTCTCAAGGTCTACTTCAATAGATTCAAAATCGTCGTTTTCAGCATGAAGTAACACTTTACGACCCGCTTTCTCAAGACGTTTTACAGTTACGTCTTCGTCTAGGCGCGCAACAACAACTTGTCCGTTTTCAGCGGTTTGAGTACGATGTACAGCAAGTAAATCGCCATCCATAATACCAATATCCTTCATGCTCATACCATTAACGCGTAGTAAAAAATCGGCGGCGGGTTTAAACATTAATGGATCGATTTTACAGTGACTTTCAACGTGCTCTTGCGCCAAAATAGGTGAACCAGCAGCAACACGCCCTATAAGTGGTAAACCTAATTGTTCAGGCTCTTCTTCTTCAATTAATTGAATACCACGGCTTGCACCTGGTTTCATTTTAATTGCGCCTTTTTTAGCAAGTGCTTTTAAATGTTCTTCTGCAGCATTGGCACTTTTAAAACCTAGTGTTTGCGCTATTTCAGCACGTGTAGGAGGCATACCAGTGTCTTTAATAAAAACTTTAATTAGTTCGAGTATTTGAGCTTGGCGGTTCGTTAATGGTCGCATACAACTGGTTTTCCATACAGTACATTTAACTGTGAGTATATACAGTTAAATAAAAATCGCAAATTTAAATTATGTCTTAAAATAGCCAAAGTAATTTCACTTGTGTACATTTTAGGGATATAACTAAAGCTAAGTTTAAAAATGATTAAAAAGGCAAAGGAGTCGTTATGAGTATTTGGTATCAACCTATTACTTTAGAGTTTTGCAAACAGCTAGATGAAGGTATTAATGGTCAAGGTACGCTGATGAAAACTATGGGGATAGAAATCACAGAAATTGGTGATGATTACTTAGTTGCAACTATGCCTGCCATACCTGAGCATCATAACCCAATGGGAATGGTTCACGGTGGTGCTAATGTTGTACTTGCCGAAACAGTAGCGAGTTATGCTGCTAACTTTGTTGTCGATTTCACAAAATTTTACTGTGTAGGGCAGGAAATTAGCGCAAGCCATTTAAAAGCATCTCGCAATGGTACTTTAACTGCCACGGCAAGAGCATTTCATATTGGCAAACGTAGTTCAGTATGGGAAATAAAAATTACAAATAGCCGCAATGAGCTGTGCTGCGTATCAAAAATGACCGCAGCAGTCGTAGAGCGAAGATAGTTACTTTTCGATTGGGTAAATTGTAATTTCCATACCCGCACCAATCGCAGATATACGTAATAATGTATCTGCATCTAAGGCTTGGTTAAAGCACTTAGGAGATGTGCCTGATTCAAAGCCAATATCAAACGTTCTACGTGAACAACCTAACCATTGCTTTAGCGCGTTACGCGAACACGATTCAATAAGTTCACATATATGGTTTATTGCTTTATCAGGCGTGCTAACTTCACCTGTAGCTTCAATACGCGCTAATTGACGGTATTCGTCTTTGTCATAATGTAAAATCGTCGCGACTTTCTTCAAATCTGCCACTAGCAAACTAATATCTTGCTTTGATTCAAGCTCAAGATCTACATTTAAAAATTGAATTTCCGACATCGTTTCGTATTTATCCTCTAATAATTTCATTGCAAACTTTAACGCAGTTTTACCGTTATACCAAATCAACTATGCCCTATTAACCACTTTATATGGATATTTCGCAGCTTTTAAGTATTTTTTAGCATTTAAAGCTAGCTGGATATCAAACATCCAGCTCAATTAGACAAATAAGTCATGTTAGGAATTTAAGTGTAATCTTTTTTATTTTTAAATGATTACAGTAAGCTATAGTTTAAACTGCGACAAAATGTCGCAGTAACTAATCCCATTAATGTAATAAACTAACTTCTAAAAATAATAAGACTAAAACATGAATAAAAAAATATTTAAACATGCGCGCAAGTTACATAAATGGTTAGGTTATTTATTAGCACTACAAATTTTAGCATGGTTGCTAGGTGGCTTAGTTATGAGCGCAATTCCACTTGATAAAGTACACGGCAAACATCTAGCAACAAAAGTACTTAGTAAATCATTTACACAAGCCGACTACCCAACATCACTTGATAATATTACGTCGCAAGTCGCTAACCCAACACAAATATTATTTGAAGGTTTTTTAACTACACCTCTTATTACCGTTATTAGTAATACCGAGCAGCAAAGCTTTAATGCCCTTACAGGAAGGCCTTTTGAGCCACCTACAAAAGTACAAATTACTGCTAATGCTAAAGCCCACTTGCTTATTGACGCTCAAGTAATAAGTACAACCTTACTAAAAAAGGGCACCAGAGAAGTAGGATATAAAACCAATGTTTGGCAGGTACAATTTGACGACATGTTAAGTACAACACTTTACTTAGCTGAAAGTAACGGCAAAGTAGTGACTATTCGCAGCACACTATGGCGAATATTCGACTTTTTTTGGATGTTACATATTATGGATTACGATGAGCGAGAGGATTTTAATAATCCACTGCTTATTAGTTTTGCAGCAACCAGTGTACTTTTTTGTCTAAGCGGGATATTACTACTTATAAAAAATATACGACTAAAGCGATTAATCTCAATTAAAAGTAAGAACAAATCAAAATAGTCATATTAATTTTTAGGAGCTAGCGCACTCTCATTAAAGAGTGTGCAATCGCTAAACACTGATATTAGAATGATTTTATTCCAAGTGGTTAAATCGACTCAAATGTCGTTTTAACATTTCGTTTTCTAAAATCAACTCATCACGCTCATTCAGCAATTGTAAAATTAACGCTATTGCCGACCAATCTAACGAAAAGTCATGCTGAATACGGGCCGCTTTTTTGACTAAGGTCACTGCAGATACCGTAAATTTCCATTCTGCAACATGCTTTCCTTCAATAGGAACAGCAATACTATGTTCAACTAATTCATATAAAATTGCTTCGTTAATATCACTACTCAAACATAGCTCGGTACTGGTAAGTAAATCTTCTTTTTGTGTCACAATAATTTGCATTATGGTTTACTCCAGTCGCTGCGGGGATCAAAGTGAGCTTTTTCGGCTAATTCTTCCCAAAGCTTTTTACTGGTTTCATTAATAGATGTTGGATTAACAATTTTAAGTACAGCAAATAAGTCACCTTTGGCTTTTTTACTAATTAATCCCTTACCTTTAATACGCAAACGTTGACCAGACTGGCTATTAGGCGGAATCGTTAGTTGAATTTTTCCTGTTAATGTCGGCAAATTTATTTTTGTGCCAAGAGCCGCTTCCCATGCTGCAAGAGGGACGACTATATTTAAATTATGACCTTCAACATCAAATAGTGGGTGAGGCACTAAACTAATTTGTAAGTACAAATCGCCATTTTGTCCATTCGCAGACCCTAATCCACCTTGCCCTTTTAGTCGAATTCGCTCGCCATTTACTGAACCTGCTGGAATTTTCACTTTAAGTGATTTTTTAATTTCAGAGACACGACCACTGCTATCTCGCTGCGGTAACATAAACTCAACAGGCTTAACGGTATCAACTAAAGTTTCTTCAAGAAAAATTGGGAACTCTATTTCCACATCTTGTCCTTTTTGCGCGCGAGCAGCGTTACTTCTGCTCTGCCCTGAACGATCAAACCCACCGCCTCCGCCAAACATTGAATTAATAAAGTCAGAAAATTCCTCATCAGTTTGAGGATCACTTTGCTGGTAATTACCTTGTGTAGAACCAGCGCTACCGCGATAATTTGTTTGCTGCTGACGAGCGCGATTTTGTTGATGGCGACGTAACTCGTCGTATTTTTTACGCTCTTCTTTGTTATGGATGACTTCGTAAGCTTCTGCTATTTCTTTAAATTTATCTTCTGCTTGAGGCTCTTTGCTTACATCTGGGTGGTATTTTCTGGCTAACTTTTTATAAGCTACCTTAACCGCTTTATCGTCTGCATCAGGCGATATCCCAAGAACTGAATAATAATCAACAAATTTCATTTGCAATCCAAATCCCCATATTGAGTAAGCTTTAAGCATACTCCTTAACTTATAATCTTGTGTAGCTAAAATACAATAAATAGTAAGAAATAAATGAATAGTAAAATAACTTTGAAGAAAAAATTAATTAGACACTTTTTAGTAATATAAGTACAGGCCTTAAGTTAACTTTATCTTTTATCTTCAAGGCTTTAAACTAAGCATTCCTGTAGTTCACATATGTGATGGATATGACTCGATTTATTCTGGCCTTATTGGCTTGTTGTGTGTGTGTTTCGGTATCAGCCGAACAATTTACCCGCTTTTCAACCGCTAAAAGACATCTAATTAAAACCCTACCTGATAACGCTAAAAGCATTTACTGCGGCTGTGATATTAAAAAAGAAGGTAAAAAACTAACCCCCGATCCGACTAACTGTGGTTACATTCCTCGAAACACCCTTACCCGCTCAGGCAAAGTAAATGTGCGAGCTCTACGTATTGAATGGGAACACATTGTTCCGGCGTGGGAATTTGGTCACCAGCTACAATGCTGGCAAGATGGTGGGCGTAAAAACTGCCGAAAAGTAAGTGCTAAATTTAGAAAAATGGAAGCTGATATAAATAACTTGGCGCCAGCTATCGGCGAAATTAATGCCGATCGCTCTAATTATCGCTTTGGCATGCTTAGCGAAAACGCAACACAATATGGCCGCTGCGAAGTAAAAGTAAACTTTAAGCAACGTGTAGTAGAACCGCCTGTTTACGCACGAAAACGTATAGCTGACACCTACGCTTATATGCAAAAAACATACGGTTTAAAAATATCAGACAAACAACAAAAATTATTTAATGCATGGAAGAAGCAAGCATTTGCCGATACAAGTAGTGCGAGCAAGCTTTAACACTCATTTACATAAATCAAAGTTATAAATGTTGAATAAATGAGCGAGTGTTGTAATATTTGAAACAACTTATTTACAGAAAGTCCTTAATTATGTTTAAAAATAATAAAACCTCGCTTGCCATTTTTGCAGCACTTTCGGGCTTTGCTCTAACAGGTTGTGGCGGCGGTAGCGGTATCGACGCTGCTCCTGTAGTTACAACACCCATAAGTAACACTTCAACATGGACTGCAGGCGTATTTGAACCCTCTAACGATTTAAAAAACTTTTGCGAAACACCCCGCACAGGTAACGATCCCTTTAACAACAACGACCCTTACCCAGATAAAGTAGGTTCAGCCCTTTACGAAAAAATTTGGCTTCGCTCTTGGAGCGATGAAACCTACCTTTGGTATGATGAGATTGCCGATAACGACCCTGAAAGCTTTACAACAGTCGCCGACTACTTCGCTCAATTAAAAACAGAGCAGCTTACCGACTCAGGTGCAAAAAAAGATAACTTTCATTTTTCAGAGCCTTCTGAGGATTACTTTCAAGAAGCACAATCGGGCGTTACTTCTGGTTACGGTATAAATTGGGCGTTTATTGGCGATACAGCCGATCGTATTTTACGCGTTGCTTATCTTGAAGATGATTCTCCAGCTAGCAATAAAGGCTTTCAGCGCGGCGATACCGTACTTTCAGTTGACGGCGTTAGCATTAATACCAATACAGAGTCGGGTGTAGACACACTTAACGAAGGTTTATTTAGTCCTACTAACGGCGACTCACATACTATTGTTGTACGCAGTAACGATGGCGCCGAAAAAACATTTAATGTAACCGCTGGCAATATTGAGCAAACACCTGTTCAAAACGTTAAAACAATTACAACCGCAAATGGCTCAAGCGTGGGTTACATGCAATTTAATAGCCATATAAGTATTGCCCAAGAAGGCCTTATTGCTGCGGTAAATAAGTTTAAAACCGATGGTATTGATGAGCTTGTAATAGACTTTAGGTATAACGGTGGTGGTTTATTAGCACTGTCGGCACAATTAGCTTATATGGTTGCCGGTAATGCCAACGTTAACAACCGCTTTTATTATCAAACTCAACAAAACGATAAACAGCCCGTTGATTCGCCTTTCCCATTTATTGATGAAGAAATAGATTACTCTACTTTTTTTAGTACTGGAGAAAGCCTACCCGATTTGAACCTATCGAAGGTTTATGTATTAAGCACATCAGGTACCTGTTCGGCATCAGAAGCTTTTATCAATGGTTTAAAAGGTATAGACGCAGAAGTTATTTTAATTGGCGACACAACCTGCGGTAAGCCGTATGGCTTTACCCCAACTCATAACTGCGCAACAACCTATTACACTATTCAATTTAGTGGTGTAAATAGTAAAGGATTTGGTGAATACGCTGCAGGTTTTACACCAACCTCTACGCCACAGTTTGATGCCGATGTGCAAGGCTGTGAGATTGAGGACGACTTTGATCATCAACTAGGCGATAGTAACGAAGCTGTTTTAGCCACTGCATTATTTCATGTCGAAAATGGCAGTTGTCCAATTAGAACGGCTACTGTAGCAAAAACAGAGCCAGCAAACTTTTCAAGCTCTCGTGAATCACTCGCTCCTTTAAACGTACCTTCGCAATTTACACAGCGCAATATGGACTTAACGTGGCCAACATTGAGTAAGGAAAGGTAATGGCTAAATTATTACTCCCATTAGCTACCTTATTCGCTTTAGGCGGATGCCAAGGTGTAAAAGATACCAGTATAAATAGTGAGCCAGCTAAACCCGCTATATTAACGAGTGTTAACCCTAGCGTTGTTGCAACACTACAACAGGCAATTCAACAAGCTAAGGGAGGCGCACTAGTAACGCTTGCCGATTCGGTATTTACTAAACGTAGCGAACTGCTAATTGATCATGCAATGAGTAAAGGGTCTGATGGCAGAGTAATTATGGGCGCGCATAATATAAAATCTGAGAAGTTTATTTTGCAACTACGTAATAACCAATGCGAACTTTACTATCCTAAAAAAGAGCTTACTACAGTACTTGAAGGTGTTACCTGTAAAGAATTATAAGGCACTTTAAAGTTTATAAAAAAGGCGCGCAGCATATCGCTGCACGCTTTCTTCTATTTTAAAGCGTTATTACAAGTCTTGATGCGGACCAAACACTTCATAATGAATCTGCTCGTTTTTAACACCTAGCTCAAGTAACTGGTTTTTTATAAATGCCATAAAACCAGCAGGACCACATAAGTAAAAGTCGCCATTACTCAATGGTAGCTGTGCTTGTACTGCATTTAGGTTCATTAATCCAGTAAAGTCAGCGCCTTCTGTCGCTTGGTTAAACCACGTCATTGTTTGTAAACGGTTATAAACTGTACTTAACTCATTTAAATATTTTGAAAACGAATGCTGCTGAGTATTTTCGCAGGCATGTAAATACATAACCTCTTGATTAGAATTATCACTTAATAGCGTTTCAAGCATAGCCAGCATGGGTGTTTGCCCAACACCAGCTGAAATGAGTACCGCTGGGTTTGTATTATTACGTAAAAAGAAATCCCCTGCCGGTGGGTATAACTCAACAATAGTGCCTTGCTCTAATGAGTGTAAATGATTAGACACCATGCCAGGCTTTGGTTGTAGCTCTTTTTTAACACTAATACGGTAGTTTTTACCGTTACTTTTTTGCGAAATAGAATACTGGCGAATTTCTTCATATTCAGCGCCCTCTGGCTTAACTTTAATACCTAAATACTGCCCTGGCTTATGTGTAATAACAGCTTCTCCATCAACCGGCGTAAGTGTAAAGCTTGTTACTAATTCTGATTCAACTTGCTTGTTGGTTATTTCAAACTGGCGAGTGCCCACCCAGCCACCGTGTTTATTTTTACTGTGCTCATACAAAGCAGCTTCTTCGGTAATACAAATATCGGCAAGTACGCCGTAAGCTTCGCGCCATGCGTACTCAACATCGGGAGTAAATTGCTCAGGAATAAGCTCTTTTAAAGTACCAATTAAATGCGCACCTACAATAGGGTAATGCTCAGGTAAAATATTCAAGCTGGTATGCTTATGATTAATACGTGTTAGCGCTTCTTTTAATACGGCTAAATTATCAATATTTTGTGCATACGCAGCTAATGCATTAAAAAGTGCAAATTGCTGACGACCTGTATCTTGATTCGCCATATTAAAAATATTTTTAAGCTCAGGATTATGGCTAAATAAACGCTTATAAAAATGATCGGTAACAACCGTACCCGCCTCTGCTAATAACGGAACGGTACTTTTAACAATCTCAATGGTTTTGTCAGATAACATATGTTTTTTCCTATGGATGAACTAACCACGACGCCCATCAACACGACGCCGCGTTAATATAGGTGTGCAGTGAATTAAAAATAATAAAAAAGCCACTAACCACAGCAAAGCACTTATTTGCCAAGCAAGGTGAGGCCCAATAATAAATGGGAGTAATGAACGGGTAATAGCGGCCACAAGCAAAAACGCAAAAGCAACGGCCATGTAATGAGGAATGGTAAGTGTACGCCCTGTATGACCATGCGATACACGCGTCATCATTGCTAAAATCATCATACCTATTGTGCCAATAGTGATAAGGTGCAGCGCATCTTTAAACTGTATTGCACTACTATAAAAGCTAAATGCAACCATCATTAAACCCACACCTAACGTAAGGTACGAAAAATGCAAAGACCATAACAAAGGTACTCTCAATACCTTGCTGTCCCACCAAAAACCAGCCCTAATTAAGTGAAGTGCAGCAACAATTGCAATAACTAACGCAGGATTAATAATGTTCAAAAATAACTTATTAATAAAAAATACAGTGATAGCCACAATAGATAAATACATCACCGCTTTATCTATTTTAGGAGTACGTACTTGCTTGTTTAAACCAAGACCTTTAGCGGTAAAAAATGGTAAAACACGGCCCGCAACAATGCCAACTAGTAAAGTAATTACCAGCACTGCAGTATCAACTACAGCAAGTGCAAGCTGCATGTTTTGCTTTATAACGAGTATTAAATACAGTGCATTGAGCGTACATAGCACAGCTAAAATAGCTAAAAATGGATAGTTACTTTTACTACTCGCTTTTAATAACATATTCGCCAGCACTGCTATAGCGCCTAGCCACCAAATAACTTGTAACGTAAGTACGCCATATAAATTAAAATGAGCAATATCGGGCAATATCACAAAAAAGGCTAAGCGCGCTGCAAGCCATATAAACGTAAGCCACATAAGGGCTTTGCCACTTATGCTCGGTACGCCAGTCCAAGTTTGTGCTGCGGTAAGCAAAAAGCCAACAGCTACAACTCCTGCAAAGCCAAACAGCATTTCGTGTGCATGCCATAACGTAGCCGGCATTGATAAATGCCAACTGGCATAGCCTGTTAAAATAAGTAGCCAATACCCCACTGACAAAAATGCCAATAAGCCACCGCCTAAAAAGAAAGGTCTAAAAGCTAGCATCCATAACGGCCATTGAGATACTTGATGAATAGCAACGCGTGCTGCCATTGGTTCAGTTAAGTTTATAGGGCGCATTATCGTACCTCCTGCCCTAAGCCATGTTGTGCAATACAGCGCAGTACGTAACTTACTTTTAAAATAGCAGCAATAACAATAGTGCCAATATAAGCTGATACTTGCACCGCCATAGAAAAGTATTCAGCAAACGTGTAACTAATTAAAATACTTGCCGTAATACACACTAAACTCAGAGCCAATGCAGTATTGGCAGCAATTAATACTGTTTCGTATAGTGAACTAAACTGTATTTGACTATTTAAATTATTCAGCATTAGTGTGTTCATGGCGATCTCTGTAACTAACTACGTTACTTAGCTATTACACATACTGTGCCAACAAATTTAATCGATTTAGTTCAATGACTTAAGAGAAATCACTTTACAACATGAGTCTTTATGACCTACTATAAATCAATTCATAAAAACACGTATGGGTCATTTTGACATGAATCAGCAATTCAACCTCACGCAAGTCGCTTTAGAGCTCGCACAAAGTACATTACACGAGCATAGCTTTGAGCAATTATTGGCAACGGTTGAACGGGTTATTCCAAGTGATGCAAGTGCGTTATTAGTACTTCAGGGTGAACAATTAAAACCACTGGCAATTAAAGGGTTAATGCCCGACAGTCTTGGCAGGCGATTTAAAATAGTAGAGCACCCCCGCCTAGAAGCTATTTGCAAAAGCACACTCGCGCTACAATTTGCACACGACTGCCCGCTCCCCGATCCCTATGATGGACTGCTATTGGCCAAAACCGGCGATATTCCGGTGCATGCGTGTTTAGGGTTACCTCTTTATGATAAAAACGTGCTACTGGGCGTACTCACATTTGATAGCCTAAATGCTAATGCATTTAATAATATTAGCGCTGATACACTCAACACATTACAAACCCTGTGTAGTGCGCACTTTAAAACGGCCTTAGAGCTTGCCCATTACAAACAGCATGCACAGCAATCAAGTGCATTAATGCAAGAGCTAAATCGCGAAGCATTAACACGGGACGGTGGCGAAATTATTGGTCAAAGTCCGCTAATGCAAACGCTCAAAAACGAAATTAAACTTGTTGCAGCATCTAACTTTAGCGTACTTATTTTAGGAGAAACAGGAGTAGGGAAAGAGCTGGTAGCGCGTAATATTCACTTAAATTCAGCTCGAAAAGATCAACCGCTTATTCACTTAAATTGTGCTTCACTTCCTGAGAACCTTGCCGAAAGTGAGTTTTTTGGTCATGCAAAAGGCGCTTTTACTGGCGCACAAAATGCACGCCAAGGTAAATTTCAGTTAGCTGATGGTGGCACGTTATTTTTAGATGAAATAGGCGAACTGCCTCTTGCCATGCAAAGCAAACTATTACGAGTGCTGCAAAGTGGCGAAATACAAACGGTAGGTGAAGATACGTCAAAATACGTAGATGTGCGCGTCGTTGCCGCAACCAATAGAGATTTAAAAGAAGAAGTAGCCAAAGGCCGCTTTAGAGCCGATTTATACCATCGCCTCAGTGTCTACCCTATTACTGTGCCACCACTTAGTAAACGCGAGCACGACATAACACTCTTAGCTGGTTATTTTATTGAGCAAACAGCCCGTAAATTAGGGATAAAACAATTAAAATTAAGCCCTGAAGCGCAAGTATTGCTTAATCAGTACAACTGGCCAGGTAACGTTCGCGAGCTTGAACATGTCATTAGCCGCAGCGCCCTAAAAGCAAAACAAAGCCAATGGCAAAATCCAATAATAACCATTACAAGCGAGCACTGTGATTTAACACCTAGTGCGCCGCAAAACTCTTTAGTAGCAAGCCAAAGTACAACCAACACCTTAATCAACCAACCTTTAAAGCAAGCTGTAGAATCGCTGCAATACAACGTAATTACCGAGCAATTAAAACAGCATAATTATAATTGGGCAGCAGCAGCAAGAGTACTTGAATTAGATAGAGCTAACCTAGTACGCTTGGCTAAACGCTTAGGGATTGAAATTAAAAAAACACTATAACTATCTAAAGTACAGGCTAAAACGCAGCCAAAATTATTGATTAACGGCTAACTTACTAAAATGTGTTTTTAACAATCCTGCAAAAGCTTGTACTTTAGCGGTGCGATGTACTAGGTGGTGTGTCACTAGCCATATATCGGTAGGCCAGCTTAACTCACTGTGTAATATAGGTACTAAATCAGAATATTGCGCCGCTACGTCATGCTGTAATCCGCCAATGCCTAGCCCTTTAATTATTGCACGAGTCGCTTCTGCGGTTTCAGATACTCGCAGCTTAATTTGCGATGCAGGAATATGTTCATCAGCCCATGCAAAATAAGGCACGCGGGCATTAAAACCCGCCACACCCGATACAAAATTATGTTGTTGTAAATCACTTAATAATTTAGGCATGCCGTACTTATTAATGTAACGTTTATTAGCATACAAGCCAGACGAAAGCTGCGCTAAATGCTGAGCAATATAATCGCCCTCATCAGGTCTTGGGCCTGCACGCACTGCAATATGTGCTTGTCCGTGATCGAGCCTTAACCTTTTTTGTTCTAAAATAACCTCAAGCTGCACTTGTGGGTGTAGCGCCTGAAATTGCTCACATACATCACCAAGTACATCCATAAAACCACTTACCGTCGTTAGTAATAAACTCCCTCTAAGGGTGCTATCGGCTGCTGCTATATCGTTATGTAACTGCTCTAAGGAGCTATGAATAGTTTGCGCCGTTGCAAATAACTTGGTACCAATTTCAGTAACCTTGTAACCACGGGCATGGCGATGAAAAAGCCGTGCATTTAAGTTTTTTTCAAGATTATTAATTCGTCTAAGCACTGTGCTGTGGTGCACATTAAGCTCTTCTGCGGCCGCCGTTAACGTACCTAAACGCGCCACTTCAAACGCCACTTTAACGTCTTGCCAATCTTCAAATTTAATCGCCATTCTGCTTACCTTATACTTATGTGCATTTACGCACACAAGTGTTGCGTTTATTGGGGTTTTCTACAAGCAAAATTTTGCTACATTAGCGTTGTAAGTTTAAACACTAAAAGGTCACTAGCATGTCAGCACCAAAAATTATCGCCCTAGCAGGAAGTCTTCGACAAGAAAGCTTTAATCAAAAAATTATTAATGAGGCAGCACGTTTTGCTCTACAAACAGGTGCTGAAGTAGAAGTAATAAAACTAAACGAATTAAACATCCCACTATTTAACGAAGATATTGAAGCGCAAGGTACACCAAGCGATGTACAACTTTTAAAAGATAAACTACGTGCAGCTGATGGTATTTTACTAGCAAGTCCTGAGTACAACGGTTCCATTACCGCTGCACTTAAAAATGCTATTGATTGGACCTCACGTACAGAGCAAGGTGCGGTTCCAGCTTTTCGCAATAAAGTAGTCGCTTTATTTTCAGCATCCCCAGGCGGGCTTGGCGGGTTACGCGGTTTAAATCACGTGCGCGATATACTAAGTGGTATTGGGTCGTTAGTACTTGCAGATCAACTTGCAATACCCGCTGTACACACATTACTTGATGAAAATGGCCAAATTAATGAACCTGTTACAGCTGAAAAAGTATCAGCACTTGCTCATCAGTTAGTAAGCGTTGCAAGTAAATTAAAATAATTTAGTACGCCTTACCAAATAACTAATTACTTTGTCGCCGCTATTTTTGCGGCGATAAAGTCTGTATGCGTTACATATAAAAGCCCAGCTACTTTACGTATTACATAGTCTTCTTGCGGATCTATTTCGCCATCAGCATAGGCCAAGCGCCATAGTAGCTCTATTATTTCAATGCGCTGAACTGCACTACAATGCTCATTAATTTGTTTTGAAAACTGAAAGTAGTCAATAGCGCCTTCTAAACTACTTGCTGCGTTAGTGGTTAGCTCTTCAACTTCTGAATCTGTTAAATTAAAGTATTTTTTTAAGGTTACAGTCAGGGTTTGTTGTTCATTATGGTCAAGCTTAGTATCAGCACGCATAACCTCTATAAGCAATGCCGCAACTGCTGTTTTTAAATCATGCTGCTTTATACTAGGTTCCTGATCATCGAATACAGCAAAAAGCTGCTTTATTTGTTTGAACATCACATTATCCCTTTTTGGGTGTTAGACTAAAGATAAAGAAATCGAACTTGTATGAGTAGTTAATGGGTATTAAGTTCGCAAATTAAAGGATACATTTTTATGAAAGGATTAAATACACCACGCTTAGTTATTGGCAGCGTATTGGTGGCCCTTTCGAGCGTCGGCACTATATTTGCCGAAACTGTCGAAAAAGAAAAATCATACGACTTTGATAATAAAGTACATTACTACCAAACTAAAATTGGCGAAGACAACTATAAAATAGAAATACAGTCAGACGATTACAAACACTTCGCTAATCAAAGTATGTTTTTACTGCGCCATGCAGATAAGTTATGTCGTGGCAGAACCTTTATGTTAAAGGTCCTAGAAGGCGTACAAGAATACGAACGTTTTCCAACTAAACCACGAGCCTACCAACCAGCCTTAAATGTTTTACTGCAATGTGAAGCACCTGAGAAAAAAGAAAAGTAAACTTATTTTTCATAACCCCATGGCGCTACCGGTGGAGTAATTGGTTTAGTTAAATCAAAATCCACCTTAAACTCACGTCCTTGGCGAATTAATCGATAAGTAAATACTTCTGGGTAAATATACATTTGCCATGTATTACCTACAGATTGAGCGATCCCTTGTGCAACAAATAACTCTTTAGAGTATTGATCGGCAGGAAACGACTGCATTTGTGCAAAGCCTGCATCCAATGTGTGGCCACCATACATAGTGGATGCATCATCAGTACCATCCTCATGGCGATGATCATGCTTTAAGCTCAAGCCACTCCCTGTTTTAGTTATGATCCACGTACGTGATGCATCATCCCCTACATGAAACGGCACTTGTAACTCAGTGTCGGTACATTTACGTACATGCATAACCAGTTTTTTATCTGCAAATGAACTTGGCCCCTTCGTATTATCTACCATTACTTTACCTTCAAACGCTTTTCCGCAATGCGCTGCAATACTATTAAAAAAGGCATCATGAGTAGGAATAGACACTAACGGTGCAGGGCGTGCAAAAGCTGTCGATGAAGCAAGTATTAGAGTTACTGCAGTTAATAATTTCATATGTTTCTCGTTATAGTTATTTTAAAACACCTGTAATAGTACAGCTTTCTTATACCAATTCCATTAAGTATGTGATCTGAATTTTACGCCGAAAAAACAATTCAGTTCTAGGCGTAAATTGATGTAAATGGTTGTTCCCTTTACTAAATTGACAACAAAGAAATGGGTTGTTTTGGCAAGTAAAATAGATCAGCTATTTATTGGAATTGGTATTAAGTACTTTATTAGAGGTATCTCTACTCAATTAAGGATGTAATTGCATAGAATGCTTAATTGATAACTAATACCAATCTGCCAAATTATGTGATCTAATTAGCATACTGATACTTATCTACTTTTACTAAATTGAACTTAGAAAAATCCAAGCAACTTTTAGCTATATCACGTAAAGAGCCTAATGCAAGAAAACGCATACGCCTGCTTGCTGTTTCATTATTCTTTGAGGGTGAAAACAGAACGAATATTGCTAAGCGCCTAAATACAGCGCGCGCCAGTGTCAATAAATGGGTTTCAAGCTACCTTAACAATGGCGTTACTGGCTTGAACAACAAACCGATTAAAGGTCGTCCAGCTAAATTAACCTCACAACAACTAAATACACTGTCAGATTATGTAAAACAGTCAGCAAGTTCTTCAGAAGGAGGCAGACTAATGGGGAAAGATATTGCTCAGTATATTTATGACCAGTTCAACATTAGATATCACACCGATCATATTTACAAACTGCTCAAGAAGCGTGGGTTTAGTTGGGTCACAAGCCGTTCTAAGCACCCAAAGCAGTCAAATGAAAGCCAAGAGGCTTTTAAAAAAGTTCCAAGTGGAAACGATCCTTCACACCCCAGGGCATCTCCCTTTAGATCGCATTGATGTTTGGTTTCAAGATGAAGCACGGTTTGGACAACAAAATCAAACAACACGCTTATGGGCTGAAACAGGCTCGAGGCCTCGTGCAACAAAACAACAGCAGTTTGAGTATGGATACTTATTTGGCGCAGTGTGCCCAAGTAATGGTAAAACAGAAGCGCTGATCAGCCCTATCGTCAATAAAGGCGTCATGACGCAACACATGGAATTAATATCAAAAGCCACGGAGGCAGGACGTCATGCGGTCGTGATCGTTGATGGCGCTGGTTGGCATACTATTGATACTGTACAACCATTCAATAATGTCACGCTAATAAAACTTCCGCCTTACTCCCCGGAGTTAAATCCAATAGAGCAAGTATGGAGTTGGATACGGCAACACTGTCTATCTAATCGTGTGTTTAGTTGCTATGAAGAAATAGTTGAACAGGTTTCGCAAGCGTGGAACAAATTCATTTCTGTTCCAGATACGGTTAAAAGCATATGCTCTAGAGACTGGATCAAATTGACTTAATCTTTATGCAGATTGGTATAAATAGATCATAATAACTCACACATTACTCTCCTGCAGATATAAAAAAGCCCGAATCTTTAGATTCGGGCTCTCTACAATGTGAAGTAGGTGCGCTACGCAGTAGGATGTCGTAGTGCCCACAGCGGTAGAGAGTCACTTAGCAAATACTACTGAATTGGCCGACTGAGATATTGAGAAATTTTATTGTGATTTTGGTGTGATTTTAAGCATCGGGAGTCGCTACGCTCGCCCGACCTACATGATGGGAGTAGATGAGTGTAGATTAATTGTGCTATTTTTACTTTTCTGCAGACGTAAAAAAGCCCGAATCGTTAAATTCGGGCTTTCTACAATTTGAAGCCTGGTAATGTCCTACTTTCACATAGCAAATGCTACACTATCATCGGCGCTGTTTCGTTTCACTACTGAGTTCGGCATGGAAT
>NZ_JADYXE010000147.1:0-668 GCF_015864465.1 Pseudoalteromonas sp. SWN29 | reverse complement strand
GAGATGCCGGATCCCCGTACCGAGAGGCAAGTTCGAGGTTTCCTGGGACGTTTGAATTATATTGCCAGATTCATATCACAGCTCACCGCCATTTGTGAGCCGTTGTTCAAACTCTTACGCAAAAACCAAACTGATCGTTGGAATGAGGATTGCCAAGAGGCTTTTGGAAGGATCAAGAAGTGCCTTATGAATCCTCCCGTGCTTATGCCACCAGTACCTGGAAGGCCTCTCATCTTGTACATGACAATCTTGGACGAGTCAATGGGGTGTATGCTGGTGCCAAGAGAGTCGGGTCTGCTTCGGCAGCCGAACTAACAGCGGCAGCGGTGGCCACGTTTTTCTCCATGAGTTGCCTCATTCCTAACATGGCCTCCATCATGGAAGCCATTTGTTCTTTCAGAGCCGACATGTCGGCTTTCATCTGTTCCTGTGTCTCCTCTTGATCACCCATCGTTCTAGATTTGGATCTGGTGCGATAGGGATGCCTTGCGGCGCGTTTAGTTATGGTGTTTTTCCCTAAAAAACCAAACGTGAGGAGTGGGTAAAGAAAGAAAATGCATGCTAGAGATGAGATGTAGGAGTGATTTGATTTGCACAAGTTTTTTTTGAAGTAGGAACATGGGACCAACTCATTTTATTTCAAAAAGGAAGTCATATCTAGTCAAGGT
>NZ_JADYXE010000146.1:0-669 GCF_015864465.1 Pseudoalteromonas sp. SWN29 | reverse complement strand
TGGCTCGAACGGCTACGTGGCCGACAATCCAAAGTTTTTAAAGCAATCAAAAGCAAAATTAAATCAATTGCAACGTCAGCTTGCTCGCCGAAATAAAGGCTCAAATCGCTGGCACAAAACAAAACAACGCATCAATAAATTACACGGTAAAATCTCAAGGCAAAGGCTCGACTTTGCACACCAAATCTCACGACAGATAACCAATGAAAATGACATTTTAGTGTTTGAAGATTTAGACGTAAAAGCGATGCAAAAATTCAATGGCAGCATGGTAGCGGACAATGTGATGGGTCTGATAACTCAGCTTTCAAAATACAAGGCTGAGCTTGAAGGCAAGCTCTATCATGAAATTGGTCGATTTGAAAAATCGACTGGGATTTGCGCAGAATGCGGCCAGCACCATGTTTTAACATTGAACGATAGACATTTCATTTGTGTGGCTTGCGGAGCGAATCAAAATCGCGACCTTTCAGCGGCTAAAAGCATAGCGAACACAGGTGAGTTAGACTTAATAGCGGCTGGAATCGTCGCAAGGGTTAATCCCGTTTCTCAGCGGAAAGCAGCTAATAAAATGAAAGTCTTCGAGCTATCGAAGTTTGCTGTTGGATCTGAGAAAAAAGAAGCAGCCTAGCATTCAAAAGCTAGACTGTAGAAGCCCATTGATCGACA
>NZ_JADYXE010000145.1:0-674 GCF_015864465.1 Pseudoalteromonas sp. SWN29 | reverse complement strand
CGTTATTTTTACTGTAACCTCCCCACATAAACATGAACCTGTGTACATACAACTTCCTTATAATTAAATTACGCGGATTCAAATCTGAAGTGCATAACGTTTAGGCGGCTTTAGCCGCCAAGTGATCCTGCATCAATTTTGCAGGCGTTTCAAATCCAAGTGTCTTCCTTGGACGATTATTAAGTTGCTCAAGTACAGGTATTACTTGCGCTGGTGTAACCGCCGTAAAATCTGTGCTCTTCGGCCAATACTGGCGTAGTAATCCATTCGTGTTTTCATTCAATCCGCGCTCCCATGAGTGATAAGGGTGAGCAAAATAAACAGGTACACTTAAAGCCTCTGTGATTTGCTCGTGATAAGCGAACTCTTTTCCATTGTCAGCCGTGATGCTATGAAGCGCTGACCTATATGGCCTTAATAGTTCTATCGTCGCCGCAGTGACGGCTTGTGCTGTTTTGCCTGCCACCTGAGTTGATACAGTGAATTGGGTGACCCGCTCTACAATGGTAACAAGGGCGCCTCGATGACCTTTGCCTATGACGGTATCTATTTCCCAATCTCCGATACGGCCTTTCTCATCAACTATTTGTGGGCGCTCTTCAATGCTAACGCGATTTTTTATTTGCCCTCGGTTTGTTTTACCATGACTGCGCCTGTGATATTTCTTACCGTGT
>NZ_JADYXE010000144.1:0-675 GCF_015864465.1 Pseudoalteromonas sp. SWN29 | reverse complement strand
GTATTATTCAGTGTATATATATATACTTCTGGTAGAAGTAGGTATATTGGGGGAAAGATACGCGGGTTAGACTGATTAACGAAGAGAAATTCATAACTGTATAGTTATAGATTAATTCTCAATTAATTAGTCTAAAAATTATCGTTTTGCGTGCAACTTATAATTAAACAAAATCAACCTCTGAACCACGCTCGGGGTTTTATTCTGAGCGTTTTGATATATATATTGCCTACTTTCGAAAACTGGCCCCGACGGGCGCAGAGAAACGCGAGGAACTGGAACCAGAGAAACGGCACGCAAACCGAGGCAGGATTTTAGCGTTTCAAAGGTCAGATTTTTCTCACTTTTGTGGCTGAGTGTGGGTCACAGTAAAAAGAGAAAGTGGGCCCTTCTTGCTCCAATCAAATAGGGACATGTGGCAGAGCTTGAATAAAATAATGGAAAAAAAAGGGAAAACCCTTTTTATTTAAAACCAAAAAGCTTTTCTCTCTCCTCACTCAGCCAAAGCAGAAATTCAGAAGCCTTTTCTCTCCCTCTCTCACGTTGCTTTCTTCTTCTTCATTCTCCATTGAAGCTCCAAGCAAAGCTTCAACCTTTGGCCACCATTTCTGCCCCAAATCGCGAAAGGAGGGCATTTTCGGAGTCGTGAAGCGCGCCTCTACGTGTGGGACTTTG
>NZ_JADYXE010000143.1:0-685 GCF_015864465.1 Pseudoalteromonas sp. SWN29 | reverse complement strand
CTGGTGAGTTCACCCATAGTGACATGGTTAACTACGCGAACAAGAAGTTAGCCGACATTGACTCTATGGACATCCCTGCTGAACAGAAGGACCGAATGAAGCTGGACTACCTCAAGGCTGACTCCGAGAAGGGTGCTTTCCGTACTGCGGTTGGTGAACTGATTGGTGACGCTGAGAAGGAATGGACGTCCGCTGTGATTAACGGGAAGATGCCGGAAGATGGCGGTGTGGCTCTTAATGCCCTGCGTCGTGTTCGTAATGCTGACCCTGAGTTATTCGCTGCGTTGTATCCTGATAAGGCTGAGATGTTCCTCACTATGGACATGATGGACAACCAAGGGATTGACCCGCAGATTCTCTTAGATGCTGACAAGGCTCGACAGTCTCTTACCAAAGAGATGCAGTACGAGGATGACAAGGCGTGGGCTTCTCTGAAGAACAACTCACAGTCTCCTGAACTGTCCCGTATGCCAGCAACACTTGATGCAGGTGCCCGTAAGATTTACGACTCCGTTAAGTACCGTACAGGTAACGCGGATTCGGCAATGCAACAGGTCGATAAGTATCTCAAAGAGAACACTACGACTCTCACTGCTGATGGTGTTGATGGTGATACTATTGGTGTCTTAACGAGAAACTCTCTGCGTGTGACCGATGACCCGGACTCTTGGAAACAAGGTAAGGA
>NZ_JADYXE010000142.1:0-689 GCF_015864465.1 Pseudoalteromonas sp. SWN29 | reverse complement strand
CGTTTCAGGAGTTGAACCAGCAGGAACGTTCTTTGGAAGAATACCGCCCCAGCGGTAATACTCACCATCCTCTTCCCATAGCAGTACCTCGTTCCATTTTGTAACGTTGAAGCCTTTCTCGAAGGAGCGACTGGTAATATAGCCAAATTTACCATATTCCCGGATACTCGCAGCGATTCGTCGTGCTTCGTCCTCGCTATCCTTAGCGTTGCCAGCATAGCTACCAGCAGATGCTGCATATTGTCCAGAAGTATTCTTGAACTGCTCGGCTTCATTCCGGAATTCATTAGCCTCATCGCGCCATTGCTTTGCGTTCGTAGCGTGGGTGCTGGACTCGTTCTTAAAGCCCTCCGCTTTATTTCTGAAAGTCTCAGCCTCATTACGGAACTGTAGGGCCTCATTACGCGCCTGCCATGAGTTCTTGTCCATGGTCTTAAGTTGACCAAGCGGAACATCATCATGGTCATCCACGGCGTTCGCTAGATTCACTATACGTCTACCACGCGCGTCTAAGTGACCATCATTGTTGACACCAATAGTAGCAGCGGTAAGGTCTCGCGCTTCCTCAGCAACGTGGAGCGTCTGAATCTGTGAGATGTTCAGGTCATATGCACGAAGGATAGAGCCATCAGCAAAGTCAACCAGACGGTCTGTCGCGGAGGTGAAACGACGAATCTCAATTGAGTCAT
>NZ_JADYXE010000141.1:0-696 GCF_015864465.1 Pseudoalteromonas sp. SWN29 | reverse complement strand
ATATGGCAAACTTAATTGAGGCCAAAAAAACATATAATTACTAACGAGCCGAGGAATAAAACTATTAGTGTAAACAGCTAAAACAGGCAGGAAAAATAAGCTTAAAAAGCAAACTATAAAAATAACTCCAGCAGTAATATATTTGCGATCCATCGATATGCCTAACACTTTAGTATTTATGCGACACGCAGTTTGTGTTGCATAATCGCTTGTTGGACTGAGGCGCTACCTGCTCGGTGTGTCAGAGTTGGTGTTGTTTATGCTATGGGAATTTGCTTTTTAGAGGCTCTAGCTAAATCAGCTAATTTAATAAGCTTACCTATTATAATTTAAGCTTTCCCTGCATTGCTCAGCGTTTATTATCTATTCATTAAACCGAATGTTTAACCGTTAAGCAAGGATATTTTTCGCTCGCACAGTCGCTATTAGCCTGAGCAATTAAGCAGGTTAACTTATTGATTTGATGCAGCAAGCAAGGCTGCTAACTCGTTCGCGCTATTTTATTTGTCGCCTCATCTAAATTCATCACACCAATAAATCGTAAGGTACCCGTCTTGCATGACTGGCAAGACCAATGGGGTATTAATCGTTCTTGCTCTACCTTCGGCTTCACCGCTTTGCATGGGGTTGCTGATACTTGAGCCTTTATTAACCCTAACTTTCGCTTGCGACACGCATTAGCTAAAAAGCCATAGT
>NZ_JADYXE010000140.1:0-702 GCF_015864465.1 Pseudoalteromonas sp. SWN29 | reverse complement strand
TCGCGCCAGTCGACATCATCAATCACACCGCTGACTACTTCAAGCTTTCGGTTGACGACCTCTATGGCTCTTCTCGTTCGCAAGCCATCGCCACAGCACGTCAGATCGCGATGTACCTCTGTCGAGAAATGACGAACCTCTCTTTGCCCAAGATTGGTCAGCTGTTCGGAAACCGCGATCACACCACCGTGATGTACGCCAACAAGAAGATCACCGAGCTCATGAAAGAGCGTCGCTCGATCTATAACCAGGTCACCGAGCTCACTAGCCGCATCAAACAAAACCAGCGTTTCAGCCAAAAATAGGTTTTCCTACTTGGGGATAACTTGGGGATAACCTCCCCAACTCGCCGGAAAGATTGTTGACCACAAGAAAATTTCTGTGGAATCAAGAATTCCTGTGATTCGAGTTTCCACGAAGAGTGCGAGTGTTCTCCACTGGCCGTCAACAAGTCACACCGATGTAGTTTCCAGTAATTACATGAAATTCGAAGAGTTATTCACACAATCCACAACGGTTAAGAGTGTGACCTTTAAAGAATGAAATTTGAATCCCAAATAACCTGTAGTTCGCAAGTGGATTGGCTGTGCCAGTATTAACGGCCAGAGCGTGATCCGGTTAGGGGTAGTTCATGAAGTTTCAAGTCAATCGTGACGTCTTCAGCGAGGCGGTTTCGTTCGCGGTAAAACTGTTGCCGCAGCG
>NZ_JADYXE010000139.1:0-717 GCF_015864465.1 Pseudoalteromonas sp. SWN29 | reverse complement strand
CAGACAAGTCAGACGCCACAATGCTTGCTCGTTATGGTCATGACCAACAGCACTCACTTTTAAGTTGGCAGCCTGAGCCTGTTGAAGCGAGAGAGTTAAAAGTAATGACGCGTAGACTTGAAGCACTTGAGCAAGACTTACGTCGCGAAGAAAATCGTTATGAAGCCGTTGGTTTCTCAGGTGCATCTACTCGAGTTACTCAGTCAATTGAAGATATGATAGCTGTACTAAAAACTGAGATAGGCAAGCTAAAAAATGACATTGATGAGCATATTGATAGACACCCGCAATTAAAAAAGAACCGCAAATTGCTTCAAAGTATCAAAGGTGTTGGAGAGGTAATATCACGTATGATGGTGTCCTTGCTGGCATGTAAACAGTTTAAAAATGCCAAGCAATTAGCTTGTTACTTAGGCTTAATACCTAAGCTTAATGAGTCAGGCAAACGGGCTGGAAAAACAACCTTAAGCAAAGAAGGGCCTGGGTATATAAGGGCTAAATTGTATATGGCTGCTGTAGTCGCTGTACAACATAATCCAGATATAAAAGCCCAAAATAAGCGATTAGTGGGGCAAGGTAAAACAAAAATGCAGGCAATTGGTGCTGCAATGAGAAAGCTGACACATATCTGTTTTGGTGTTGTGAAGAATCAAACTGAATACCAGCCTCAAGCTATTTAAAGAAAGCTTGAGGCTGGTTAGAAGAGATGGTATCTAC